>CAISUR010000538.1 GCA_903888655.1 uncultured Bacteroidota bacterium
TATACAAATATAGCAGACCTGATTGTCCAGGAGGAGGAACCGTTTCATGGACTAATCCTTGGGGAGAACACAAATATATTGACAATATAGAAGATAGAGAAGATGGTGGAACTCCTGGTTTTCTTCAGGTGATTAAAACCGCTTTGGCAATCCAATTAAAAGAGAAGATGGGTGTTCCTAATATTTTAAAGCGCGAACACGAAATTGTGGAATACGTTTTTGAATCTTTAAGAACTACAGAAAATGTTACAATTTTAGCCAAAGAACATGAAGATAGGTTAGGTGTGATTTCGTTTTATATAACCGATTTGCATTTTAATCTTGGCGTAAAAATGTTGAATGATCGATTCGGAATTCAAACACGTGGTGGGTGCAGTTGTGCTGGAACCTACGGTCACTATTTACTTCATGTGGATCAAGAAACTTCTAATGATTTAGTGTGTTTAATTACCTCTGGCGATTTAATCAAAAAACCAGGATGGATTAGAATGTCAATTCATCCCACCACAACATCAGAGGAAATTAGATTTGTTTGTGATAGTATAAAAGCGTTAGCTGCAAATCACAAAGAATGGGAAAACGATTATGTTTACAATGGAAAAACAAATGAGTTTATTCATAAAAACGCAACAGCTATTGAAAAGGATATGATTTCCGACTGGTTTTCGATTTAAAATTTCTTATCAGATAGTTGTAATTAGACTTATTGATTACTTATAGATCGTAGTTAGTTACTGTATATTCGACTATTTCTTAAAGTTTGCAATTCCTTGTCTCAGCCAATTTTCATATAATTTAGTATCAGGATCGTAACTGGTTGTTGGCGTCACAGTATTTAAGTTAGTTCCATTCGCATCAACTAGCACATATAGTGGTTGCGTGTTGGTTTTGTACTTAGTAATCATAAAATCAGTCCATTTATCGCCAATAGTAATTATTTCTGAACCAGTTGATTTTGATACAAATTGTTGGTCTTTTGGCAAATCTCTTTTATCGTCGGCAAATAATGAAATTATCACCACTTCATTTTTTAATATTTTAGACACATTCTCACTAGTCCAAACGTTGTTTTCCATTTTTCTACAATTCACACAGGCATGACCTGTAAAATCCAATAAAATCGGCTTTTTTACTTCTTTAGCATAAGAAATTCCTTTGTCATAATCGGTAAAAACAAGTAAACCATGTTTGTTTAATTCGGCGCCATCAGGCAACTTTTCATTGGTAGTCAACATTGCGGCGCTTCCGCCAAGTCCATTCGGAGCTTCACTATATTCTTCTGGAGGAGGGAAGGTTATTAGTCGCAGTGGTGCTCCCCAAAGTCCAGGAATCATATAAAAAGTAAAAGATAAAACTAATAACGCCAACATCAATCGACCCACTGAAATATGGGTTAATGGCGAATCGTGCGGAAGTGTAATTTTCCCTAATAAGTAAATCCCCCACGTTCCAAAAATAGCAATCCATAGCGCTAAGAACGTTTCTCTTTCAAACCAATGCAATTGTAACACCAAATCTGCATTAGATAAAAATTTGAATGCTAATGCCAATTCTAAAAAGCCTAAGGAAACTTTTACAGTATTCAGCCAACCACCTGATTTAGGCAAAGAATGCATCCAAGCAGGAAATAAAGCAAACAACATAAATGGCAATGCAATGGCTGTCGAAAAACCAAGCATACCAATAATTGGAGCGATTCCCCCTCTTGAGGCAGATTCTACTAATAAGGTACCAACGATTGGACCAGTACATGAAAATGACACAATTGCTAATGCCAATGCCATAAATAGTATTCCAATGATACCACCTCTGTCAGCTTGTCGATCTACTTTATTTGCCCAAGAGTTAGGTAGCATTATTTCAAAAGCTCCTAAGAATGAAGTAGCAAAGAAGACCAATAAAACAAAGAAAATAAGATTAAACCAAACATTTGTGGATAACGCGTTTAAAGCATCTGCTCCAAAAATCGCGGTTATAACCAATCCTAGAACCACATAAATGAATATAATTGAAATTCCATAAATAATGGCATTTCTTATTCCTTTGGCTTTTGTTTTACTTTGTTTGGTAAAAAAACTCACGGTCATCGGAATCATTGGGAAAACACAGGGAGTCAATAATGCTAGAAATCCGCTAAAAAAAGCTAAAATAAAAAATTTTCCAAAGT
This sequence comes from uncultured Bacteroidota bacterium, assembly GCA_903888655.1. Lineage (GTDB taxonomy): Bacteria > Bacteroidota > Bacteroidia > Flavobacteriales > Flavobacteriaceae > Flavobacterium. Next base: position 2,168 of record CAISUR010000538.1, read on the forward strand.
CCTTTTTTCTCTTCTTTTTTGGGTTGTGCAAGTGGTGTTTCTTTTTGTTGTTGATGTACTTCGGTTTTAGAAGTATCAATAGTAGTGCTGATGATTTTAGAAGTATCAACATCTTTTGTTGTTACTTCAGATTGCGTTTTTTCAACCACAGGAATTTCAAAAATCAAATCGACCTTGTCTTCAATACATTGATTTTGACACGCTTGAAAATCAACATTAACAACTATTTTAGTGACTTTTGGATTTTTTAATTTAACTCTTTGAGTAATTATTGCTTTATTTTCAAAATAATATTCGTCTACTCCAAAATCTTTGTTAAACTCTTTTTTATAAGGGGTTTCCTTTGCTTTTCCAATCAAATCAAAATTTCCTTTACTATCTTTAAAGGTCAATACCAATGGCAGTGGTCCTCCATCGGGTGTGAATTGCGAATACATATGCCAACCACTTTCAATAGTCGCATTCATAATTAAATTGAATTCAGTATCAGATATTTTTTCTGTTTTAGCACTCCATTTTACTGGTTTTTTTATCTGTGCTGATGCATTTAATAATGTAAAAAGAGCTAATAATAATAAAATTATTTTTTTCATTGACGTGTAATTTGAACTATTTTAGTTGTATTTTCAGTTATTTTAAATCGGTCATCTTGACGTTTTCCTATGATCCAAACGACATGATTTCCAGAGCATAATATCCATTGATTTGCTTTGTCAATTAAAGACATTTTTTCATCTTTAAAGTACTTACTCAATTTCTTTTTACCATGCATTCCAATTGGATAAAAGGTATCGCCTTCTTGCCATTTTCTTATTGTTAAAGGATATAGTAACTTATCTTCATCAACAAAGATAGTATTTGTATCAGTAGTTGAAATGTCACTTACCTTCCAAATAGAAATATTTAAGGGAATTTTAACGTCTTTTTGACCTTTTTCGATGAAATATTCCTCAAAAATGATTTCATTTACTTTAGCAGAGACTATCAGATAATCCCTATTTTTTAATAAGCAATAATTTTCTGAAAACACTTGTTTTCCTGATTGTGCGTATACTAAATCTTTGATATCATCCCAGGCCGTAAATCCGAATTGATGCAACCATTGATATAGATAGGCATCAAAATTTGGTAATTGAAGTAGTTTTTTTAAATCAAAATGAATCGTTCCATCTTTAAGTTCTTTTGCTACTTCTTGATAAACTATAGATTCACCATCGCTAACTATAGATTGCGCTTGAATAAGATTTTTTTGTGTTTTTTGAAAAGAATCAAGAAAGTTTGGATTAATTTCTTTCAAAACAGGTACAATGTGATGACGAATTTTATTTCTCAAATATTTATCAGAAGCATTACTAGAATCTTCACGCCATTTGAGATTATTTTCTTTGGCATATTTCTCAATTTCTTCACGAGAAAATGGTAATAGTGGTCTGATAATCTTGTCATTCTGCGATGGTATTCCAATCAATCCATCCAACCCAGTGCCTCTGGAGAGATTTATAATAAAAGTTTCAAGAGCGTCATCTAAATGGTGCGCTGTTAAGATATAATCGAATTTTAAATTTTCTAATTGCTCATAAAACCAATTATATCGTAACTCTCTGGCGGCAATCTGAATGGATATTTTTTTTTTTTTGGAATATTTTTTTGTATCAAATTTTTTAATATAAACAGGGATAGGGATAGAATACGACTTACAAACAACAACAACAAAGGATTCATCTGCATCACTTTCATTTTCACGTAATTGAAAATTACAATGTGCGACACCAATATCGTAGTTTAATTGCTTGAATAAATTAACAAGAACCATACTATCGACGCCACCACTCACGGCCAATAAAAGCCTTTTCCCTTTTAAAAACGAAAAATTGATACGTAAATTACTCTTAAGTTTATGTAGCATTATATTTTGTAAGTATGCTAAAACAAAAGCAGAAACACTAATTTATTAACATCATTGGATTAGTAATTATTCGCCTTTTAAAGCCATTTCATAAGCTCTAAATATGTCAACAGTTGGCTTAGAAAAGGAAATTGTAGAAACTAATTTCTTTTTGTCTAAATTTATGAAATAAATAACTCCAGTAGATTTCTTATCTATTAAATCTACTATTTCTAAATTTTTAATAGTTTTTTCAGATTGACTGATCGTTTTACTATCTGTTAAATCATTAATATAAATTTTAGAAATATCAACATTGTGTAATGCCTCTTTCATAATTCTATTTTCATTTTCTTTACAAATCGAACATAAAGCGGATTTTGATAGAACTACAATGATATTAGGTGGGGTTGGAGGCGGAGCTTCGACTAAA
>CAISUR010000539.1 GCA_903888655.1 uncultured Bacteroidota bacterium
CAAAAACTTATAAAATGATTTTAACGAAGAAATTTTTCGGTTTACAGAACTATTTGAAATTCCTGTATCTACCATAAAAACTATCCAACTTCGAATCATACTATAATTTACCCCTTCCAAATTTTCTTGTTCAAAATTATTTTTTAAAAATTCCTGAAAAAAAAGTAAATCATTCACATACGCATTTACCGTATGTAAAGAATAGTTCTTCTCGCGTTGAAGATATTCTTGAAAAGCTTCTTGGTTGTTCAAAGTTTTGTTGTTTAAGTAAAGCATCTCGACTGCGCTCGATGTGACAATTTCGCATAAAAAAATCGTTAGCAACAAAGTTATAAAACTTTAATTACTAACGATTAGTATATGCAAGAAAATTATAGACTAACTTTCTAAACTGTCTTTCATGTTTTGAATGTAAGCCGCTTTTTGGAACTTCATTCTATTTACAACTGATGGTTTGATAAATGCTTGACGTGCACGCAACTGACGAACAGTTCCTGTTTTATCAAATTTTCTTTTATAGCGCTTTAATGCTCTATCGATATTTTCTCCGTCTTTAATTGGTATAATTAACATAATATAGACACCTCCTCTCGTTAAGGGTGCAAAAGTAAAAAATAATTATGACTTAACAATAATAAATTATTGAATTATTTTACTGCTGGTTTATAATTCTGTTTATCGATAATCATTTTTGATAAAATCTCTTTCAAAATCTCCGAAGTTCCTCCACCGATAGGCCCTAAACGGCTATCTCGCAGTAATCGTGCCAATGGATATTCTTCCATATAACCATAACCTCCTAGCATTTGAAGACAACTATATATCGCTTCATCAGCAACTTTGGTAGATTTTAATTTTGCCATTGTAGCTTCTTTTACAACATATTCGCCTTTGTTTAATCGGGCTGTCGCTGCATAATTAAATATTTTGCAATGTTCAACTTCTGTTGCGTGTTCTACCATAGTATGTCGCAATGCTTGAAACTTGTTTATCGTACTTCCAAAGGCATGTCGCTGCGACATGTATTCAATAGTATAATCAATGGCATATTCAGCTCTTGCATGAGCATTAATTGCCATAATCAATCGCTCTAAAGCAAAATGCTGCATGATGTAAGGAAACCCTTTTCCTTCTTCTCCCATTAAATTTTCTTCAGGAATTTCAACATTATCAAAGGCTATTTCAGCCGTATCTGAAGCTCTCCATCCTAGTTTATCTAATTTTGTAGCGGAAATACCTTGCAAATTAGTATCCATCAAAAAGATACTTATTCCTTTGTTTCCAAGCTCCGGACTTGTTTTGGCTGCTACTACATAATAATCGGCATAAACTCCATTAGTAATAAATGTTTTTGAGCCATTTAAAATATATTTGTTCCCTTTTTTTACAGCTGTAGTTCTCATTCCTGCCACATCACTTCCGCCGAAAGGCTCGGTGATACATAATGCACCAATTTTATCTCCCGAAATACTCGGCGCTAGATAGTCTTGTTTAATTCGTTCATCTCCTTCGGCATTCAAATGCGTCATAGCTAAATAAGCATGCGCCCACATTGCCGCCGCAAAACCTGATGATTTTATTTTTTGAAGTTCCTCAAGAAAAACTACAGTATAGAATAAATCTAAATTCATTCCTCCATATGCTTCCGGATAAGCAATACCGAAAAACCCCATTTCTCCGAATTTTTTCCAAATAAATCGTTCGATTGTACCTGTTTTTTCCCATTTCTCAATATGAGGGACAACTTCTTTGTGTAAAAAGTCTCGTAAACTTTCTCTAAACAGCTCGTGTTCTTCTGTAAAATATATTGAATTCATGTAGGTAAAGCTATTTTTATTGTGTTATATTTTTAAAAATTCAAATATAGAGCAATTATTTTTATTTTATCAACAGGAAAACCCTTTATTTTTGATAAATCATCAATTTTAATATCTCCATTCATACTTCTGTATGTTACAATGTTTTTAGAAATTGGATACCTCAAATAAGGAAATTGACCTAATTCTTTTATAGAAGCTTCATTAATATTGATTTTCCTCGGATTTGGTTTGGCACTAATTGCAAAACTTTGATTGAGTTTTTCAATAACTTCGGGAGACAGCCCCCAAATATCCCTCATTTGATCCATAGACACAAAAGCACCTAACATATCCTTTTGTTTTACTATTCTGTCAGAAATAGCCTCACCAATTCCAGATATTTTAATTAAATCTTCTTTTGTAGCACTATTAATATCTATAATTTTTATGGCCTCTTTTTTGGGGTATTCTATCCATTTTGGATTGGTTTTTTTATACCCATTACCATCTTTATTATTGACCCAGTCAGGAAATTTAAAATAAGGTGCCATCACGTTTAGCAACGAATCTGAAACTCCTGTCACTTTTTGAAACTCTTCAGGTGAATTCACAAATAAACCTTGTTTTCTAAAAGCCAATAATTTGTCTATTTGTGCCGTTGTCATCCCAAATTTATATCCTTTTGAATCGGTAATAAAATTGGGATTAAAAGGATATATTTTTCTCTCAAATTGTGGTTTATCCTCATTAATAGTGTCCAACGTATTTTGAAGAGACATCCATTTTTGTTCTTCTAATGAAGGTTTATTTTCTTGATTAAAGTCGATATAATAAAATCCAATCTGCAAAATAATGATGATGCTGAACAAAAAAAGAATCCCTTTTCGTTGGTCTTTCGAAAAATTGAAAAAATGCTTTATGTTTTTAAGTAATTCCAAATTTACAAATCAAAAACAGAAGAACGCTTGGCGCGAATTAAATCTTTCAATTTTATCCAAAACGCCAATGTTAGATAAAAACCAAAACCAAGACCTACGGTAACAAACGAAATGTAGATAAAAAACAAACGCACATTGGTCGCACGCATCCCTAATTTATCAGCTAAACGAGAAGATACATGAAAACCATGTTTTTCAAAAAAATATCGAATGTTTGTTATCATTTTTTATCTTTAAGTAATTCTAATCCAATGGCGCATTGCAAACATTTTTTTTGATTACAATATTCATTTTTTAATTGTAATAAGGTTTGAGATTGAAAAGCATTTTTAGATTGAATTCCAAAAGTACTAAACTTTTCAATAATGTTGTTTTTCTCTGACGGAATATTTGAAAGAAAATCAATTAAAAGTTCGGAATTATCTTTACCCAAACTATGGGCATAAGCAAATTGGATGGGAACTATTGTGTTAATAATCAGTAAATCAATAAATGATTTGGTTAATGATTTTTCTTTTTTAGAACTCGTTTTATCAAAAGTATAGTGTGTTTTCCAATAATCACTCACCGAAACATCAAAAATGTGATAAAGCTCTTGGACGGTTTTAGCAGCAATAATTTTTGAAAATAAATTTCTTTGTAAATGATATAACATGGCTAACTGCGCCAATCGAACCGTTGGAAAGTTATCGGGGCGATGTTTAAAAAACTGAATGGAATCAATTAATGGCTTTTGTAAATTGTATTTCAACGCTATATAATCATACCAAGACTTGAGTTCTTTAGGATAGGCTTCTTCAACATGAAGTGGGATCATATTGGCTTGTCCGAAAAGTAATGCTTCAAGATACTTTACTTCTAAAGCTTCTTTTCGAATCACTGAAAACGTAATGGATTTGGCAATTTTAAAAAACATTTCGCCGTTAGTATTTAATCCAAAGTTTTTAGCTAATAAACAAAATAGTACTGATTCCCAATCATTTTCGGTTTCTTGTAATAGTTCATCGATTGGATTTGACTTTCGTTCTAATCGTTCAAAAAATAAACGTTCTTGCCAATTCGTCATTACAAAATGAGGCACTTCTTCAATGTAATTCTCACAAAAAATCCAAGATTTTTGAGTCGTTAGTTCTTTATACTTTTGAAGTTCTTCTCTGGAAACATATTTCTGAAGCTCAAGGACCGGAATTTCAGAATTGTCCTTTCTAAAAATTGGAGTGTCGTGTTCCCAAACTACGTGCAGAATGACATTATTGTAATTATCATCTTTCTCATGATGGTGCACATACCAATCGGAAGATTTTAGATGAATCTCAATATTTCCTGCCCATTTTTGATTTTGAATAACAATTTGAGCATTAAAAAAATCGGGACCTGCTTGTTGAATGAATTGTCCAAAATTAAGAATAGTTAGAACTTCCCTGTTTGTAGTTTTTAAATTGGTAATATCCAATTTTTTGTACAACCAAATGTAGTGTAAAAAATCTTCTTTCATAAATAGTATCTATATGGCTTTGAAGCCACTAAAGTAAATTTTTGTATTGAATTACACAAATTTCTTGAAATTAATTTTCAAAACTTATATTTGTAAAACCAAATTAAAGCATAATGAGACCTATTTACTTACTTTTTTTCCTGATTTCCCTAACTTCATTTGGGCAAAGCAATTATAAAATCACATTTGTAAAAAGTTCCAACGGAAAATTAGTAGAAAATCAAGATCCTGTCTTAGTTTTTTCAAACGGTAAGCAATCTATGATTACTTCTGAATCTATACAATTGAATAAAGCTACTTTCCCATTTGAACAAACTTTAATTACAAACGGGAATAATTATCAAATAGCCAATTTAAATAATTCTAAAATAATTTCAACGAAAGACAGTACTTCTATTGCGAAACAAACTTTTGAATTTAGTAATGAAAGCAAAATAATTTTAGGTTACGATTGTAAAAAAGCAAAAACAATCATCAATTCGAATACTATTGAACTTTGGTACACCAATGATTTGAACTGTAAAGGTGCTCCATCGCTTTTAGGCTCAAGTTTAGGGTTAGTATTAGAAACCATTCGAAATGGAAATTATATAGTATCCGCTACTAAAATTGAAAAAGTAAAGGAATTTCCCATATTAAAAATTGATCCGTCAAAAAACTTAGATGTATTAACATACCGAGATTTACTTTGGAAAAGTAGATTTACGACAATTCCAGTTTTTAAAGATGAAGTAATTAATTTTTCGGACACTTCTAAATCTAATGATAGTATTTTACGATTTGCAAATGGCACTATTATTCTAAAAAAAATAAAAATACCAACAATAAAAAAAGGAAGTCAAATTTTTGTTGAAGTCAAAGAACAATCCAATGGTGATGCTTATGATAGAACGGGTTCTGTTTTTATAATCCCAACGGATAAAAAATTGTCTTTTTTAGACGGTTTACAAAACGGGATTAAAGCTCTACCAGTATATGACAATGGGAATGGAAAGCAATATCAGGGAATTATTGCCACCGATAATTTCTCTCCACTATTGGAATTAATGCGTTTTTTTACACCGTTTGGAATCAAACAATACAACACGATTCAATTAAAAGATAAAACATGGGAAGAGCAAGTACATTACCGACAAGATATTTCAGAATTAACTGCTGCTTTACATAACACTGAAATTTATATCGGAACGTTTATTGGAAATTATGACAAAGGAGGACATAAAGTAAGTGTTACGATTACAATTCATCCTGAAGAGGAAAATGCTGTTTCAAAACCTGCTACTGTAATTCCGTTATTTAATACAACCAACATCATGGAAATGGCTGGTCAAGAATATAGTACACTATTCAATTCTGACAAAGGATTAAAAGTTACTTTTACGTTGAATAAAGAATTAAAAAATGCCAGACTCCGATATATTACTACTGGACATGGTGGTTGGGAAAATGGAGATGAATTCGTTCCAAAGAAAAATACTATTTATTTAGATGAAAAAGAAGTTGCTGTTTTTATCCCGTGGCGAGAAGATTGTGGTTCATATCGATTGTATAATCCAGCTTCTGGAAATTTTCCAAACGGACTATCCTCGTCTGATTACAGCCGTTCTAACTGGTGTCCTGGCATGGCGACCAATCCAAACTATATTGATTTTGGAACTCTAAAAGCAGGAACACACTCTATTCAAGTGTTTATTCCTCAAGGAGCTCCAGAAGGATCGAGTTTTAGTGCTTGGAATGTTTCGGGAGTTTTAATTGGAGAATAAAAAAAACCTACAACTTTCATTGCAGGTTTCGTATTTATTTTATGGAACCAATGATATCGTATTTGGTTATGATATGATGTTTCCCATTTCCTAAATCAACCAATACTGCTTGATTTTCTTTGGTGAATAATTTTGAAACTTCCTCAATTGGCGTGCCTACATTCACTATTGGATAGGGTTTACCCATCACTTCTTTTATCGGTTTATCGGCAACATTCTTATCGGATACATAACTTTGAAATAAATCTGATTCGTCAACCGAACCCACAAATCCGTTGATATCAATTACTGGAATTTGTGAAATTTTATATTTTCTCATTCTCTCAATAGCATGAGAAACCAATTCTTCGGTTCGAACTACCACTAATGATTTATCCAAATGATCTTTAATGACGTCTTCTGCTTTAGTGATTTCTTCCTCTAGAAATCCTCTTTCGCGCATCCAATCGTCATTGAACATTTTTCCAACATAACGACTACCCGAATCGTGAAACAATACCACAACAACATCATCTTTGGTGAAATGATCTTTTAACTGATGTAACCCTTTTATACATGCACCAGCAGAGTTTCCAACAAAAATACCTTCCTCTAACGCAATTTTACGGGTATAAACCGCCGCATCTTTATCGGTAACTTTAGTAAAACCATCAATAATAGAGAAATCGACATTTTTTGGAAGTATATCTTCTCCAATTCCTTCAGTGATATAAGAATAGATTTCGTTTTCATCAAATATTCCAGTTTCGTGATATTTTTTAAAAACGGAACCGTAGGTATCAATTCCCCAAATTTTAATGTTTGGATTTTTCTCTTTTAAATACTTTCCAATTCCAGAAATAGTGCCTCCAGTTCCAACACCGACTATAAAGTGCGTGATCTTCCCTTCGGTTTGTTCCCAAATTTCTGGACCGGTTTGTTCATAATGTGCTTGAGCATTTGATGGATTATCATATTGATTCACATACCAAGAATTGGGAATTTCTGTCCCTAATCTTTTAGAAACAGAATAATAGGAACGCTCGTCTGTTGGTTCTACGTCCGTTGGGCAAACAATAACTTTAGCGCCAACAGCTCGTAGAATGTCCATTTTCTCTTTCGATTGTTTGTCTGTAATTACAAAAATACATTTGTATCCTTTGACAATTGCTGCAAGAGCAAGACCCATTCCTGTATTGCCTGAAGTTCCTTCAATGATTGTTCCTCCTGGTTTCAATCGACCATCGGCTTCGGCATCTTCCACCATTTTTAGCGCCATTCTATCTTTGGTTGAATTTCCTGGATTGAACGTTTCTACTTTAGCAAGTACCAAAGCATCAATTCCTTCAACGATTTTATTTAACTTTACCAAAGGAGTATTTCCAATAGTTCCGAGTATGTTATCTGAATAATTCATCTTAATTTGTTTGTGGGAACAAATATATTGATAATAAAATCGTTTTACAACTGAACCAATTTTGAAGAAACAGATGATTCAGTTTAATAAAACTAAGTAAAAGAAATCAATTTTACATTGAAATTATTGGAAGAAATTCCATACCAATCCAAATCGAATCATAAAATCGTGATAGGGAAGATTGGGCGCAGAATAGTACTTGTTTCCTGAAAAACTCGAATTAAAATGTTCTGCCTTCAGGAAAACTCGCGTTTGTTTAATCCTGGCATTGATGAAAAAATCTAACATGGGGAAGTTTCCAATTTTTTGATTCTTTTGAACAAAAAACTCACCTAAAATGGGATTATAATCATCCGCATAGTATTTTGAAAAGTAATTTAATATTACTCCCGTTTGAAGAAACATTGCTTTTTTAAAAACCTCATCAGAAAAATAAATTGTATTTCGTATTGTCAATTGTGGAATATTCAAAATAGTGTCTTTTTGAACCACTTTCTGATAAAGAATTGTATTGTCTAAACCCCATTTCCGGTATTTAAATTCTCGGGCAACCTTTAAAGAAAGATAATTGATTGTTCCTGAATACTGTTTGGGTGAAATATACTGTTTATAAATTGAATCGGCATCATTACTAAAATAAAGATGATCATTTAAAGTCGTTAATTGCATAGAAGCTTTTACCCATTGGGTGTTTGCGTTTACAACCAGATTATTTATTTTTTCATTTTTAAAATTATTGTTCCAATTGTATTTGTCATAGCTGCTATTATTCAAAATATAATTATGATTTGGCAACTTACTTATATTTTGATATTGAAAAGAAATAGTATTCTTTGAATCCAATGAGTAGGTTAAATTGGCATCCAAATTACGCATTGGTTGCGTAGAAATTGAGTTAGAGAGTGTTACTGTTCCATTCCATTTACCTTTCCTGTATTCATATTGTCCTCCTACAGTGTTAATCGTAGCTTTGGTTTGTCCAGGATAATCCGTAGAAATGGTATTATTTGTTCCGGTTATTTTGGTTATCACTGTTTTATCATCTCCAATAAAATAATTATAAATAAAATTTTCTATGAAAAACTGAAATTTACCTAACAATTTATTTTCATATTGTGCACCAAGCTTATTGTACAGTCTATCATACATGGTTTGATCGATAATATTAGATTTTACCGATGAAGTGCCAAATCTTTGAAAAGTAGCTCCAGTAGTACCAATAGTAGAACCCAAGGTAGCCTGATTGTACTCAAAGAATTTATGTTCATAATTTAACTGATGAACCATAATAAGATTATGATCAGCATCATTTGGATTAACTCTAAAACTATGATCGATAAAAAACCTTTTCCCTTTTAGAAACGATTTAGCATCATTAAAATAAACCTGAAGTCGAGGTCTATTTTTATATAGCGGATCTTTATCTTCAAAGTTTTCGGGCTGTGTTAAACCCCCATTTTCACCGTTCAATATATCTTGGCCTGTGTAATGAAAATTCATATTATAGCGTTTATCTGTTGTATGATAACTTGTGGTGAATCTGAAGTTACCTGAACTTGACAATTGGTTTATATACTTACCTAGTGATCGTAATCCTTTAAAAGCTACTGAAAAATTAAAGTTTTTGGACGTATTTATCGTGATCAAGGCATCAACATTTTGACCTTGTTCCATAACGGTTTTAAAATACAATTCTGTTAATGGTGTCGCAACAGAATAATACTTAACATCATTCACTTCAAGATATCCAAAATGTTTAGCTTTAAATCCAAATTCAGGAAAGGAACTAAATTTAGTCAATCCATAGTTTAAAGTAGTATACGTTTGTCCTTCATTTGGAAAAGGCATTAAACCAAAATTATCTTTTCTTAAATAATTATAATCGTACTCTTTTTTTATTGAAAGAGTAGTATCTAAAACAATCGTATCATGTTGGACGGAAATTATCTTATAGGAAGTAATAGGTGCTTTTTTAGCAAGCTCTTTAGC
>CAISUR010000540.1 GCA_903888655.1 uncultured Bacteroidota bacterium
AAATATTGAAACCGCTTTGTCGTTTAATATCCCTCATATTTCCAGTTATGCTTTGACAGTCGAACCCAAAACAGCTTTGCATAAGTTTATTCAAAACGGAATTATCCCACAACCCGATGATGAAGTGGCTTCAACTCATTTTCAAATATTGGTAGATACTTTAACCGAACACGATTTTATACATTATGAATTATCCAATTTTGCTAAAGAAAACTATTTTTCTAAAAACAATTCGAGTTATTGGTTGGGCAAAAAATATATCGGAATTGGTCCGTCTGCACACAGTTATGATGGTGAAAAACGCGGTTGGAATGTATCCAATAATGCTTTGTATTTGAAATCGATTGAAGAAAATAAGCTGCCCATTGAAACCGAAATCTTAACTAAAACCGATCGATATAACGAATATATAATGACGGGTTTGCGCACCATTTGGGGTGTTTCTTTAGATAGAATTGCAACCGAATTTGGTCAAACCTATCTCGATTATCTCAACCATCAAGCTACCAAATATATTGAAGATCATTTGTTATATCATGATGAAAACATTTTGAGAACGACCAAAAAAGGAAAGTTTTTGAGTGATGGAATTGCTTCCGACTTATTTTTATTAAATTTGGAGTAGAATTTTGCCACAAAGACGCGAAGGCACAAAGGCACAAAGTTTTAATAATTAACTTAGAGACTTTGCGTCTTTGTGGCAAAAAATATAAATATATGATTGTAATCATTGATAATAAATCTCAAATCGACTTATCAAAACCCATTGATATTTCCATTCCATTATCCAATACCGATGCCAATCCGATTGCGTGGTATATTGAAAAACCCGAAATGGAACCCGTAAAGTTTGGCGATTGGGTTGGAAAAGTATCCGAAGGAAGTTCGACCAATTTCAACAATATTTTCTTCAACCCACATGGGCATGGTACACACACCGAATGTTTGGGGCACATTACACGAGAATTTTATTCGATTAATCAATGTTTGAAACAGTTTTTCTTCACGGCTGAATTGATTTCGATTGAACCAGAGTTGCTAAATGATGATTTGGTAATTACCAAAAATCAAATCGAAAAAGCGTTAAACGGAATAATTCCTGAAGCTATTGTCATTCGAACGCTACCCAATTCAGAAACTAAAAAACATAAAAAATATTCCAATAGCAATCCGCCGTATCTACTTGAAGATGCTGCCACATTCATTCGAGAAATCGGTATTCAGCATGTATTAATTGATTTACCAAGTGTAGATCGTGAAGAAGACGAAGGGAAATTGTTGGCGCATAAAGCGTTTTGGAATGTGAAAGATGTCAATACTTTGAATGAAGATGCTCGATTAAATGCGACTATTACCGAAATGATTTATGTTGATGATACTATTTCGGATGGAAGTTATATTTTGAATCTACAAATTGCTTCGTTCGAAAATGATGCTTCGCCATCAAAACCAGTATTATTTAAGATTGAAGATATTTGATTTCAGATTTCAGAATTTCAAAAATCGACATTCGTTAATCAACAATCGTTAATCAAATGGCAACTGTTTCCACCGACAAATCTAAACTAGATGTTCCCTTCATTCAAAACTTTTTGAAAGATGTGTATTGGGCAGCCGGAAGAACTATAGAAGAAGTTCAAACTACAATTGATACGTCTTTTTGTTTCGGGATTTATTTGGAGGATAAGCAGATAGGCTTCTATTTAATTTGTAATAATGCAATTATTTAAAACTATATATATGAAAAGTGCTATGAATGTTTCAAGACATTGCTTGTTTTTTTCATACTTGATGAAACTTAAAATTTTATAAAAAACCCTGAACTCGATTAATAGAAATAGCTAACTGATTGGTTTTGATTTTCTGTAATCATAGAGATGGTTTCTTTGGTAAAAAATGATAAGCAATTTCACAAGCGATAAAATTGGTTAAAGAATTTCCAATTTAACGATTTCTAGAGTGTCCTATTTGACAAATTATTGATTGACAGTCTGTATTTGCATTTTAATAATCAAAAAATGCTGAAATCTTATATTTTTGAATAATATTGTAGAACACATTTGATATGGGTGCGTAAAATATCCTTAAAACTCAAATTACCAAACCGTTTTATAAAAATTATTTTCCTATTTTTAACCTCTTATTAAAAACCAGTAGTTATAATGAAAAAAATATTTTTTATAATCTTGAGCACTATGAGTATAGCAGCATCAGCACAACAATTATTATCGCCAGAAACGCTTTGGAAATTAGGTCGTCTATCGGTCATTGGAATGTCTAAAGATGGTAAATCGATAGTTTATAAAGTGAGCACACCCGACATGGAAGCTAACAAATTAAATAGCAAGTTATACAGTATTCCTGTAATTGGAGGTTCAGCTACAGAAGTTAAAGATGCCAAAGACTTGGTTGTAGATAAAAACATTTCGCCAGACGGTAAGTACATTCTGACTACCGATGAAGTGAAAACAGAAAATGTTTTGGGTAAGGATTACTATCCAAATTTGGAAAAATCGAATGCTCAAATTTATAATGGTTTAGATTACCGTCATTGGGATACTTGGAATAACGGTACTCACAATCACGTTTTCTATGTTGAAAACAAAGAAAAAGGCACTACAGTCGACATCATGAAAGACGAGCCCTATGACAGTCCGCAAAAACCTTTTGGTGGTGATGAAGATTATATTTGGTCGCCAACAGGTAAAAGCATCATTTATGTTTGCAAAAAGAAATTCGGCACCGATTATGCTATTTCTACCAACACTAATTTGTATGAATACAGTATAGAGACCAAAGAAACCAAGAATTTAACCGAAAAAAACTTAGGTTATGATACTAATCCAACCTTTTCACCAAGTGGAGATTTAACGTGGTTACAAATGAAGCGCGATGGCTATGAAGCCGATAAAAACGACATTATCGTTCGCTTTAAGGGAATCGATATGAATCTTACTGCCAGTTATGATGGAACAGTTGAAAGTTTTAAATGGAGTAAAGATGGTAAAAAAGTGTTTTTTATTTCGCCAGTAGATGGAACGCAACAGTTGTTTGAAGTGAATTTTCCGGGAGTAACTAAAATAGCCATCACGGTTAAACAAATTACCAATGGCGACTTTGATGTCCATGATATTATTGATATTACAGGTGAAAACGCTCTATTGACTAGAACCGATATGAACCATGCCTTGGAAATTTATTCTTATAATGTAAAAAAGAATGAATGGACACAATTGACTAAAGTAAACGATGAAATCTACAACAAATTATCCTTGCCTAAATATGAGCGAAGATATGTTACTACTACTGATGGTAAAAAAATGTTGGTTTGGGTAATCCTTCCACCAAACTTTGATAAAACGAAAAAATATCCAACACTTTTATATTGTCAAGGAGGACCACAATCGCCTTTGACACAGTTTTATTCTTTTCGTTGGAATTTCTCTTTAATGGCATCACAAGGGTATGTTGTAGTAGCGCCAAACCGAAGAGGAATGTATGGACATGGACAAGCATGGAATGAACAAATCTCTAAAGATTGGGGAGGTCAAGTGATGGACGATTACCTTTCGGCAATTGACGATGTAGCGAAAGAAAGTTATGTAGACAAAACCCGTCTAGGATGTGTTGGTGCCAGTTATGGTGGTTATTCAGTGTTTTATTTAGCTGGAATACACAACCATAGATTTAAGACATTCATTGCTCATGATGGGGTATTCAATACACAAAGTATGTTTGGCACTACAGAAGAAGTTTTCTTCAATAACTGGGATTTTGGTGGCGCTTATTGGGAGAAAGATAACAAAATAGCTCAAAAAACATATACAACATTCAATCCTATTAATTATGTGGACAAATGGAACACCCCGATACTAATCATTCAAGGAGGAATTGATTTTCGAGTACCAATAGGGCAGGGGCAAGAAGCTTTTCAAGCGGCACAATTGCGAAACATTAAAAGCAGATTGCTATATTTTCCTGAAGAAAATCACTGGGTGTTGAAACCACAAAACGGTATGGTTTGGCAAAGCGAGTTCTACAAATGGTTGAAAGAAACGTTATAATAACTAAACCTCATCCTTTTAGTAGATGAGGTTTTTTTGTAAAAAAATGCAATGATGAAACAAAAAATAGGTAGTATTCTATTAATCGGTTTTTTTTGTGTCTATTCTATTCAAGTTAAAGCGCAAAACATGCTCAATCCAGAAGATTTTGGAGTGATAATGAATAATAGTAAATTTGATAATAGTGTAGCATTTCAAAAAGCAATAGATAGCGCGGCAATAACTGGTGCAACTATTTTTGTAAAACCAGGATATATAAAATTTGAACAAACAATTGTTGTTAAATCAGGCGTCACTATTATTGGTTCAGGACGAGGATCAACCCCCAATCAAACGCCTTATAACGGCACTATTTTTTGGTATACCGGAACGGCAGCAGCAATGCAAGTCAGCGGGTCTAATGTCGTGTTGAATAATTTTACTATTTATGATAAAACTAGTAAAGCTACGGATGGCTTAGTGATCAAAGCATCTTCCAATTTAGTAGAGAGTTTCTCACTAACCAATGTTCTCATTTTTGGATTTGTGAATGGAACTGCCTTGCACTTTTTAGCTGAAAATCATGGTGGCATTGCTTACAGCAGCTTTTATGATGTGCGTATTCGTCATGCCAAAATAGGAATTAGTATTACACCAGATGGAACATCGTTTATCAATTCTAATAGCTTTTACCATGGGGTTATTTCTGGAGGAGCTTTTGACGTATGTTTAAAAGTAGAGGGAGGAAACCACAATATATTTTACGGAACCATAATAGAGCCATACACGTCCACTTATGGTCATGTTTGGGTTGAAAAGGGACAAATTATAGGTGAGCTTATTCGAATAGAATCTGTTCGACTACCTAAAGAAACACCTGTTATAAAATTGGAAAAAAACAGCTTTGATTGTTCTTTTACCGGAACTTACACTGGAGGTTTAATTGTAAATGAAGGTAAAAATAATACGCTTACTTTATCTCATTAAAAAAGCTTTGTCAACCAATAGAAGTTAACAAAGCTTTGTTTTAAATTATCAAAAAGATATTTATTTTTTAGAAAGTCAATTTAGTTTCCAAATCCTATTCTAAAACCTAATTGAACATTTGGTTTTGTTTCATTGGTTGTAGTTGTTCCAACACTAGTCACATAATTGTTATTATTGTCATAACCAGATGTTAATGTGCTGTATTCTCTTTTAATATTAGCGAAACCAACTCCTAGATAACTTTCAAAAGTAACATTAGAATCCTGAAATATTTGTTTGCCAATAATTAAAGATACACCTGTTTTAGTTTTGCTGTCTTTAAGTCCGTTTAAAGCAGCACCTGTATCCCCAGTTTCATTATAATCTCTATTCGTAGTTTTTGAAAATACTTGAATTCCAAAATTCCAACCTTCAATAGCATCATAGTCAGAAGAAGGGTAAAATTTAATAGTACCTCTAAATGCTGTTCCCATAGCTGCTTTTGTATTATCGCTAATCGAGTTAGTATTACTAGAAAAAAGATCATTGTTTGATAAATAGGCATATGTAACTCCAGCAGATGCTTCCACACTAAATTTACGAGCAAAACGATACTCTCCGATAAGCGGGAATTCACCAGACACAATTGCGAAAAGGTCTGTTTTTACGTCCCATTTATAAGAGTTGTCTTTTGAGGTTTTTTGAGAACCCGTAGCCCCCGATGGAGTGTACACTTTAATTTTTGTTGGAGTTGGTGTAGTTGGTTCGTTAGTTTTTACTTGAGCATAATTCAATACCGATAAAAATAATGCTGCTGTAATAAATAATCTTTTCGTCATTTTGTTATAAATATTTGTTAATTGGCAAAAATAATTTATTTTTACAAAAAAACTCTTGTTAAAATGAAATATTTAAATGTATTACTATTATTGGTTACTGTCGGCGTTAGCGCACAAACTGTTGACCTGAAGTGGGCAGAAAGAATTAAAACCAAAGGAAATGTCTCGATTCTTGGCGGGAAAAACGGCAGATATTATACTATTCACAAGGATAATGATGACCATTTAATAGGAAGGGAATATGATAAAGACTTGAATTTTAAGGCTGAAAAAGCTATCAATTTCAATATTGATGCAAAACGATATAATTATTTAGGAGCTTATTTTGTAAAAGATAGAATAGTTCATTTTGTAAGAGAAAATGATCGAAAAGCTGACAAAGACATCTTATTAGGTTCTTTTACCGACATGAATTTAACTACAAGTGATAAAACATTGGTCTTGGATGAAGCGGATGAAAAAGCACTAAACTTTGGTTTGAGAAACATTTCTCCAGATTCTACAAAAGTTGTGGTTTATAATGAGTTAAAAGGTAAGAAAAAAGATCCGAGTACCTTAAACTTTAAAGTGTATAATTCTGATTTTACGCAAGTTATTTTAGATAAGTCTACACAATTACCGATTAGATCCTCTAAATTTTATACTCAAAGTGTTGATGTAGACAATTTAGGAAATGTTTATGTTCTTGCTAAAGTCTATAAAGAAAAAGAAGAAAAAGCAAAAGGACAAAGTGAGTACTATTATAAATTAGTAGTAATTAATAAAGACAACAAACCCAAAGAATTTGATTTTGATTATCCAGAAAAAGAAATTGAATCTATTGATGTAATTCCGGGTCAAAATAATACAATGATTTGTACAGGTTTTTTAAAAATCTTAAACAGCGGTTTTTTTGGTAAAGGAAAGAAAACATTAATTTCTGATGAAATGTTCTCTGCCAATATAGATTGTAG
>CAISUR010000541.1 GCA_903888655.1 uncultured Bacteroidota bacterium
GATTTCATTCCAAACTCATTAAATAATATAAAAATAAAATAAATGTACATTTGTAGGCTAATTAACCATTAAAACTATGAAAAAGAATTTTTATAAACTTGTATTTACTTTATTTTTATTAATTTGTTTAAAAAGTAATGCTCAAAATACTAAAATACTTTTTGATGCAACAAAAGCTGAAATGGCGGGTAGCGCTGACTGGGTTATTGATGCTGATACACATAATATTTTCTTTTCAAGTTCAACCCATTTACCCTACGCAGGAACTGGAACAGGACAATCTAATCCACAACGCATTCCTACTCCAGCGCAATCTGGAATTACCTCGTCGACTATTGAAACCTATTGGCAAGGATCATTGTCTGCTTTGGCTGTAGATTGTGTAAAACAAGGTTATACTGTAGAAACTTTACCATTTAATGGTCAGATTACTTATGGAAACAGTGCTAATGTTCAAGATTTAAGTAACTATAAAGTATTTGTTGTGGATGAACCTAATATGTCTTTTAGTGCTACTGAAAAAGCGGCTATCGTAAATTTTGTTAAAAACGGCGGTGGATTGATGATGATTTCAGATCATACGGTTTCTGATAGAAATAATGATGGAATTGACTCTCCAGCGGCATGGAACGATTTATTAACAAATAATACTGTTCAAAATGACCCATTTGGAATTGCATTTGATTTGGTAAATATCTCGGGGAGTTCGACTGCATTTACAAGTTTAACATCGGCAAGTCCTTATTATTCCATCTTACATGGAATTTTAGGAAATCCAAGTCAAGTTTTATGGACTAATGGAACGACAATGACACTAAATACAACTGCTAACAGTTCTGTTAAAGGATTAGTATTTAAATCGGGTTCAAGCACCACGGGAACTACGAATGTAATGGTTGCAGCGGCTACCTATCAAAGTGGAAAAGTTTTTGCTATGGGAGATAGTTCTCCTCTTGACGATGGAACTGGAGATCCAGGAGATACTTTATATAATGGATATTCATCCGATGCCAGCGGAAATCACAGAATACTTTTAGTTAACGCAATTATTTGGATGATGACTCCGAATTTGACTAACTATGATTTTGAATTAAATACTAACTATTTCAAAATAGCACCAAATCCTAGTGAAGACAAACAAATTCATTTTTCGTTCACGTTAAGTGATGTTCAAGATACCACTGTTTCCATAATTGATACTCTTGGCAGAACCGTTAAAAGTCAATCTTTATCTCAGTTAAATACCGGAATCAATTATCAAACCATTGACGCGAGTGATTTACAAGCTGGATTATATATCTGTAAATTATCAAATGCAAATGGAACTAAAAGTTTACAAGTAGTAATTAAATAATACTCATTTTACATGACTAAAAGTAAATTTTTACTAAGCAAAAAAACTTACAAAACAAATTACAGGTATTTTCAAATTTCATCCATTTAATAAGTTATATCATAACATAAAGGGCTGTTTAATCAAGACTTTTTTTTATGGCTATTGGTTATTTGCAAAAAAGCTCTAAAAAATCGTAAAAAATAAAAACCTCCTTTCAATTGAAACATTTTTTGTAAATTATAACAAAAGAACTTAAAGAAATAGGATTAGATTTTATCATCGATGAATTAACCAATTTGATTGAAAATGTAGTAACTGGTGATAGTTTTGAGATAGATATTTCTCTATTAAAAGTGCAGATTTAAAAAAATGTGTCAAAAATAAAATTGGCTATTCGATTGGAATTATGAATTCAAACAAACAGAAAGAGATATTTACAAGTAAATAATTATGATATAATTCAAGGATTAGTTTGCTTAGAAGTGAAAGAAGATCAGATCACGTTTATATGCACTTAGTTGAAAGTTCTCCTTCTATAAAGGAAAAAACAAAGTTTACGAAGGCGTGCTGGGAAATTTAGTTGCTTTTGCTTGTAAACTTTCTTTTCAACGCGGACATTTTGGAAATGTATCTTTTGTCTCTAAAAAACAACTAATTGAACATTATGAAATCACTTGGAGCAATTAATTTAGA
>CAISUR010000542.1 GCA_903888655.1 uncultured Bacteroidota bacterium
AATCCGAGAATCTGCGGTTAGAGCTTTCCAAGCCGAAAAAAAAATTAAAGTGAGTAGTTTATAATTATTTCCTTAATCAATACAGTGTAAATTTGAATTATCTAGTTATTGTTTGTTTTCTATCGGGACCTACAGAAACAATTTTTATAGGAACTTCAACTTCATTTTCAATAAATTCGATATATTTTTTCAATTCGTCTGGTAAACTTTCAAAAGTCGTTAAACCCGTTAAATTCGCTTGCCAGCCTTTGAATTCAGTGTAGATTGGTGTTACATTTTCTTCTTCTATATTGTATGGTAAATGATGAATGATCTCCCCTTTATAGTTATAGGCTGTACATACTTTCAAGGTTTGAAATCCCGACAAAACATCACCTTTCATCATCATCAATTGCGTAACTCCGTTCACTTGAATTGCATATTTTAAAGCCACTAAATCAAGCCAACCACAGCGTCTTTTTCTTCCAGTCACAGAGCCAAACTCGTTTCCCACTTTAGCCATGATATCTCCATCGCTTCCAAAATCTTCGGTAGGAAATGGTCCAGAACCTACACGTGTTGTATATGCTTTGAATATTCCGAAAACTTCTTTAATTTTATTTGGAGCTATGCCTAAACCCGTACAAGCTCCGGCCGCAGTAGTGTTGGAAGATGTTACAAAGGGATAAGTTCCAAAATCAACATCTAGTAATGACCCTTGAGCGCCTTCACAAAGAATAGATTTTCCAGCTTTTTGGGCTTGAGCTAAATACTCTTCACTATCGATGAAGGTAAGTTTTTTTAAATCTTCAATCGAATCAAAAAACTCTTTTTCTAATTCGGGTAAATTATATTGAATGTCAACATTATAAAATGCAATCATTGCCTCATGTTTATCAGCCAATGCTCTGTAACGCTCCTTAAAATCAGCTAATTCAATATCGCCAACTCGAAGACCGTTTCGACCTGTTTTATCCATGTATGTTGGACCAATTCCTTTAAGTGTAGAACCAATTTTAGCCTTCCCTTTTGATGCTTCAGAAGCAGCGTCTAGTAGTCTGTGAGTTGGCAGAATTAAATGTGCCTTTCTCGAGATAATCAGTTTTGATTTAATATCAAGATTAAACTTTGCCAACCCATCAATTTCACTTTTAAAAACCACCGGATCAATTACAACTCCGTTTCCAATAATATTAATATTATTTTCATGAAAAATTCCCGATGGTATAGTTCTTAAAACATGCTTTATGCCATCAAATTCTAATGTGTGTCCGGCATTTGGACCTCCTTGAAAACGAGCAATAATATCATATTTTGAGGTAAGTACGTCTACAATTTTGCCTTTTCCTTCGTCACCCCATTGTAATCCGAGTAGTAAATCTACAGTCATTGTGTTGTTTTTGATGTGTGTAGTTAATTTTATTCGTGGTGGATTTGGTTATTTGTAATTTGGAATTGATGAATTAACAAATAAACAAATCTCATTTTACTTTTTTTTATTAGCATAGAAATATAAGGAGTGATTGTGTATTTCAATTCCAAAGATGTCTTCTATAGTTTGTTTAATGGTTTGAATTCTTGGGTCACAAAACTCAATTACCTCTCCAGTATCAGTCATGATAATATGATCGTGCTGTTTGTCAAAATAGGATTTTTCATAATGAGCCTGATTTTGTCCAAACTGATGTTTACGAACCAGTCCACAATCTAACAATAATTCGATAGTATTATATAAGGTTGCTCTACTGACACGATAATTTTTATTTTTCATTTTGATATATAAATTTTCAATATCAAAATGCTCTTGATTATCATAAATTTCTTGAAGAATAGCATAGCGCTCAGGCGTTTTTCTATGACTATTGTTTTCGAGATAGGTTGTAAAAACGTTTTTTACAATTTCCTGATTTTTGGTATTATCTGTAGCTACTAGTGTCATATCTGGCAAAGATAATTTTTTAGTTTCAAGTATAAATAAGTAAGTCTTTAAAAGTTATAAACTTTTGTTAATAATCTCAAATTTAATTTTTATAAACTCTAGAAACCTTTTCAATCCCGTCAATTTTCTTGATGTTATCCATAAGTTTTTTCAAAATAGTATTGTTTTGAACAATTACTGTTACTTGTCCATTGAATATTCCGGCATCGCCATTCAGAGAAATACTTTGAATATTCACATGCATTTGATTGGAAATTACTTTTGTTAATTCATTGGTTAATCCTAAAGTATCCATTCCTGTAATTTTTATGATAGCATTAAATTCTTGTTGTGATGAATCAATCCATTTTGCTTGCATGATTCGATACGCATAATTCGATTG
>CAISUR010000543.1 GCA_903888655.1 uncultured Bacteroidota bacterium
GATTAAAACAAAAAATATAATTGCTTGAAACCTCATCTTAAACTTCACTTTCAAAATGGACTATCTTTTGAAACTTTCAAAAAGGAAGTTTTTGATGTAAATAATGTTTCGAATTACTTTGATTTTGAAGAATCATCCAATCCAGATTTCATAATTTTCGGGCCTTATGGAAATGAGATTCCTCCAAATGGAAATTATGTAAGGGTAGCTTATTACTGTGAGAATATACAACCCGATTTAAGCATATGTGAGTGGGCATTTGGTGTGCCAAGGGAAGAGGAAATAAAGGATTCAAAGTACAAAAGGATTCAATGGCACGGAGTTTCCCCTCAAACATTGGTTAAAACACCTGATTGGGATATTACTAGTACCGTTGATTCAAAAGTTAAGTTCTGTAATTTTTTATATAGTCACAAAGTAAAATACAGAGAGGATTTTTTTAAAGAACTTTCTAAATACAAGAAGGTTGATGCTCCCGGCAAGTCAATGAACAATATGGCGAGCATCGATACACTTTACAAAGGGGATATTTGGGAACGTAAAAGACAGTTCTTGCAGCCTTATAAATTTACTATCGCCTTTGAAAATTATTCCTATCCAGGTTATCAAACAGAAAAACTTTATGATGCAATGACAATGAATAGCCTGCCTGTTTATTGTGGTGATCCATTTATAGCTGACATTTTTAATACTAATAGTTTTATTAATGCCTTTGAAATCCTAAATCCCAACTATTCGGATTTTGTACAAAAAATGGAAAGGGCTGTTCAAATGAGTTTTGTAGATATTAGGCCTCAATTTTATATAGGGCTAAATCACAGAATCAATAGAAAAATAAAGAAAATTGGTCGTGAACTAAAAATGAAGATTGAATTCAAAAACCTTAATTACAAAGCATTGGTAGATAGGATTGTTGAGATTGATGAAGACGACAATCTTTATAAGAAAATACTTGGGGAGCCTTGGTTCAATAACAATACGCCTCCCGCTTTGGATGCTGTAACCCAACGGTGGATTGAGATTTTTAGCAACAGTAAAGGAACCATTTAGTCACAAAGTGGCTTGATTTAGTCCTTGAATGTTATGATTCAAAGACTAAATGTTATGCTTTGGTCTTCAAATGATATGCTTTGGAGAGTGAATCATATACTTCAGTCTCTGAATGTTGTCCTTTAAGGAATGAATATTTGCCGATTTAGATACAAACCAACTGAATGTGTTGGTGCTTAATAGGTGTAAGGGCACTATCAATTCTAAATTACCACCAATAAATCTCTCACTAATCAATGAATAATTTTAATAAAGACTCGGAAGTTTATACTGATGAACCTTTGGTCTCAGTTATAATTCCTCTTTATAATTCTGAAAAATATATTGCTGATACATTAAAAAGTGTACTTAACCAAACGTATAAAAATATTGAAATTTTAGTAATAGACGATGGTAGCAAAGATGACAGTCTGAATGTTGCCAAAACTTTTGAAAATCTGAATGTAAAAATATTTTCACAATCAAATAAAGGGGCTAGTGCAGCGAGAAACTATGGATTGAGGGAAGCAAAAGGAAAGTACATACAGTTTCTAGACGCCGATGATTTACTAAGCACTAATAAAATCAAAAGTCAAGTAAGCCTCCTTGAAAAAGATAATAGTAGAGTAGCCCTTTGCCCAATTGCACATTTTTTTGAGGGAGATAATCTTGAAAATATTAGGATAGAGAATGAATGGTATCACGGTTCATTTGATACTCCTGTAAAGTTTCTAATTCAATTATATGGTGGGGGGAAAACGGAAGGAGGGATGATTACAATACATTCTTGGCTTTCACCAAAGAAGCTGATTGACAAAGCTGGTTTTTGGAACGAAGATTTATCAGTTGATGATGATGGTGAATTTTTTTGTAGGGTGATACTACATAGCAACGGTTTAATAAGTGCTAATGATGCAATTTGTTATTACAGAAAGTTTAGGGAAAATAGAAGCTTATCGTCGCAAGCAGGATATAAAGCAATTAAAAGTTCGCTAACTGCTTTGCAATTAAAACAAAAACATTTGGCTAAATACAGCAATGAATTAGGATACAAAAAGGCGTTTGCAAGGGCTTATAAAAGAATGGCTGTTTCTGTTTATCCTGAATTTAGGGATGTTGTCAAAACGTGTGTCCAAAATATGAATCAGTTAGGAGGCACCTCACATGACGTAACAATAGGTGGGGAGGGGATTGAATTGGTTAAAAATATTTTTGGATGGAAGACTGCACGTTTTATACAATTTTCTTTTAGAAGATTGATGAAAAACTTTAAAAGATGATAAAAAAATTCAACTACAGTACCATTGATATGCTACGGGGTTTTGCTGCCACAACAGTATTCCTGAATCATTATGGCGTTTCGAGTATCTTAAAAAAGCTATTCAAAATAAATTCAGCTGACATTATTGCATCAATTGGTGCCAGTTATGCCGTTCCGCTTTTCTTTTTGATAAGTGGCTTTTGTATTCATCTATCTCAGCTAAAACAAAATGCCTTTTCGGGTGATACCAAATTAAATTTGTCAACCTATTTAAAGCGTAGATTTTGGCGTATTTATCCTTGTTATTTAATTATTTTATTGTTTGCTTGTGCAGTTGGGGCAATCAATGGAGAGAAGATTTCAGTTGTAGATTTTTTTGTTCACGTTTTTGTTTGCCAAGGGTTTTCTGTCAAATATTTTAACTCAATCAACTTGGTCTTATGGACAATTTCTGTTGAAATGCTCTTTTATCTTTTATATCCGATTTGGTACTTTTTACGAAGAAAATTTGGTTTGCATCAGGCATTAATCATTTCGTTTCTAATAAGTATTACAAGTTGGACAGTTATTATTCTTCGTTACGATGTTTCAATCTTACCAACTCGATATTTTATTTTAAATATTTGGGGCGCATGGTGTTTCGGAGCGTGGCTTTGTGAGGAGATAGTGGTTAATGAAAAGAAATTCCTAAATGATAAAATTTGGTGGCTTATTGGGTTCGGGTTGTTTATTGCTTTCTGGTTTTTAAGTGAATACAACTGGGCTGGGCAGATTACATACAATATCAGTATTGTTTTATGGGCATGGGTAGTTGTTCCATTTTTGAGCTTGGAAGGAAAAGTTGCAACCAATAATAACCGAATTATTAATTTCATGATTAAGGTAATGGTTGTCGTAGGGCTTTCAAGCTATTCGCTATATATGATTCATGAACCATTAATGTTCTTAAGAAATGCGATTTTAAAGTCCATAGTTTCAGAAAATATCAGATTGCTGGTCGGTGGATTTTGGCTGATAGCCACATTTCTTGCAGCATGGGGCAGCTACCAATTATTTGAAAAACCATTTTTATCATACCGCTCCTCACGCAAATGAAATCAGTTTTAACTTTAGCAGTTGGTAAGCAATTATATATAGACATGGCTGTGGCATTAGCACGGTCTTTTCATATTTGGAATAAGGATTCTGGAATTGAATTTTACATTGCTACAGATAACAAAAAACTTATTGCAGTTGATGTATTGAAATGGGTTAAGGTCATTGAGTTACAACCTGGAGAATTGGGAGAAGGCTTCTCTCCTAAATTACATTTGGATAAAATCGCTCCAACACATCAGACCTTATTTATTGATAGCGATTGCCTTATCGTAAAACCTTTAATATCTATTTTTGATAAGATGGAGGGGAAATCGGTTTCCGTTGTGGGCAATTTTATTAGTGATGGGGAGTGGTTTGGAGATGTGAAAAGTGTTTGCCAAAAAGTTTGTGTAGATAAGATTTCTAAATTTAACGGTGGACTTTATTATCTCGAGAAAAGCGAAATAACAACGAAAGTCTATGACAAGGCAAGGGAGTTAGAACCTAAATACGATGAAATTGGTTTAGTGAGGTTACGTAATAAACCTAATGATGAGTTGTTAATGGCTTTGGCAATGGCTTACTATGACCAGGTTCCAATTCCTGAAGATGGAAAAATATTGGGTGAACTAGTAAATTTTCAGTCAGGTATTCAGATTAATGTTTTAAAGGGTACTTGTACACTGAAAAATAATCCTAAACACCCCAACTATCAACCATCTTGGCCATTGCAAGTAGGTAATCCAATAGTGGTACATTTTCTTGGTGACCATACCAATAAATTTCCCTACTTGAGAGAGAAACGAATATTGCAAGAGTTGTTCGAAAATAAAAAATCAGCTTCTGTTTCAAAGGTAATTGCTTTTTTTAGCGTGACCCTTCCCTTTACCAGTGTCGGGGTTCTGAAAAATACTTTTAGGCCGATCTACCATTTCATTTTTGGATTCAGAAAAGTGGCCCAATCGGCAAGGATATAAACCTATGGATGTAACTATTATTATCCCAACATACAATAGACTTTGGAGTTTGCCAAAAGCTGTAGCATCCTGTAAGGGAACGAAATGTGTTACAGAAATTATTGTTGTAGACGATGGGAGTACGGATGGAACCGGTGAATGGTTAGAAAAGCAAGAAGGTGTTGTTGCGTTATTTCAACCAAATCAAGGAAAAGATTGGGCGGTAAATAATGGCTTTAGAATAGCAAAGGGTAAATACATAAAATTTCTTGATTCTGACGATTATTATCCCCCCAATAGTATAGATAGCCAATTTGAACTTGCCGAAAAAACAAATGTAGATTTGGTTGTTGCAGGTATAAACGTTGTGGATGAAACAGATAAAGTTTTATTTGAAAACCTAAATCTGCAAACCGATGATTTCATATCACAGCAATTAGGTGAAGAAAATGGCTCTCATTATTCAGCATTCCTTTTCAAGAAAAGCTTTATAAATGACATTCCTCACCGGCAAGAATTTGGTGCAGTGGATGACCGAAAATTTATTCTAGAGGTTGCATTGAAAAATCCAAAGATCGGTTTCATAAATGAAAGCGGATTATCGCATTTAAAACACTCCAACGAAAGACTCCAAAAGCTATCCGGGCTTAAGCAAATAGTGTATCATTATCATATTTTAAGTATCTATCGACAAACTATTTTGCAATTGGACAAAGCAAATCAGTTATCCGAAAGAAGAGTTAAGGCTGCATCGGGAATTTTATGGAATTTAGCCCACATCATTTCAGCCCCAACGCCCAACCCTCGACGCTCACGTGCATGAACAAAAACAACATCACTGCAAAAGACTTGGGTCATATCTCGACCAAATACAGAACGCTGATCCGATA
>CAISUR010000544.1 GCA_903888655.1 uncultured Bacteroidota bacterium
AGCCCAAGAATTTAAAACTGAAATCAAAACCATTAAAGAAAACCTTAGAGGAATTACACTTCAATTGGTACATGCAAATGGTTATAGACCATATTTCACTTTAAAAGATTTTGGTAATGCAATCTTAGAAGAAGAAAAAAAAGGAAATGATTTCAGAGTAAACCAAGTTTACACAATAGAAGGTGTTTTAGGAGTTAAATCTTTAAAACATCTAGTTGAATTAATTAGCACTTGTTCAGTAACAGGTATTCAATTTGAAAGCTTCTGGAATCCAAAAACAACAGAAGAATATATTAGAAGCTTTGGTGCTTTAGATTAACTATAAAAAGATAAAATGGAAACGCAATCAAGAACAATGGAAATAGCTAAAACAATCTTAGAACAAATAAAATACGGTGACCGTTACGCATTATTGGCATGGGGAGCAAGAAACTTTTGTGCTATGAGCGAATCAAAAGAATATGAAGGAGGCTTAACTTTTCAAGTTAATGGGCTAACTCATAAAGGATGGGTTAAAATTGGGTTACGATGGGTTGATGATTATACAATAACATTTATCAACAAGAAACGAGAAGTAGTTAAAACAGTTGAGGGTGTGTATTGCGACATGCTAATTGAAGTCATAGATTGGATAGAAGGTAAATAAATAATTAAAATAGATATGAAACAGTTCAAAGTTAAAATGTGGGTCGGAGCAAATCCAACAGAAGTTACGGTAACTGCTAAAAATTCGCCAAATGCAATGCAAGTAGCAAGAAACTTATATCCGATGGCAAAAATCATTAAAGCAAAAGAAGCTTAACATTATAAATTTCCATTAAACAAATTTTAAGGTTTTAGTTTTAGACTATGGCTCTTTATAGAAACAGAATCAATTGATACAATCTCAACAAAAACATATAAAATGTTTTAAAATAATTTAGAATCTAAAATTAAAACCAAACACAACCAAAACACCAAAATCATGATATACTATTTCTATTCTCGTACTTCAACAGTTTTGCAAAATTCAGCAAGACAAATTGAAACTTTCAAACATCAAGATGGATTTGATTCATCAAGATTATTTGTAGAACGTATTCAAGGCAACGTTCCCTTTATAGAAAGACCAGAGGCAATCAAAATGTTTGATGAAATCACAAGCCAATCGGAAAGGTGTACAGTTGTAGTTGATAGCATTTGTCGTTTAGGAAGAAATCTAATTGACATACTTCACACCATCGACCTATTAACTAAAAACAAAATCAACTTAAAATCAATTAAAGAAGGATTTACAACATTGCTTGATAATGGTGATGTGAATCCCATGGCACAGCTCGTAATTAGCTGTATGGGGAGCATCGCAGAGATGAATAGGAATCAAATTAAGATGAGGGCACTTGAAGGTATAAAAGTAGCACAGGCACTAGGTAAATATGGTGGTCGAAAGGTCGGTGCCGTACAATCAGATGAAAAACTATTACAAAGACACCAGACCATCGTAAAGAAGTTGCAAAAGGGTGTTAATGTTAGAGATATTTCAGCTATTTGTGGAGCAAGCTCTGCAACTATTATCAAGGTAAAGAAAGTAATGACCAATAGAAAAATGATAGGATTATGAAAAGTTGGATTATTTGACTATGATTTTAATTACTGTTAAACACTGAATTTTCGTAAAAAGTTTAATGTCATTAGATGTTTCTGAATCGGCAAAGGTTCCATTTTAATGCTTAAAATCGTTTAAGCCAACATTAATAATTTTTAATA
>CAISUR010000545.1 GCA_903888655.1 uncultured Bacteroidota bacterium
GAATATTCTCCAAAGGCTTTTTCAAGAGTCATGAATTCTATTTTTAATCCTGCCGATATGCTTTATAATTTCTTTGGTAAAAAACCTAATGAATTGAAGAA
The DNA here is from genome assembly GCA_903888655.1 of uncultured Bacteroidota bacterium. GTDB lineage: Bacteria > Bacteroidota > Bacteroidia > Flavobacteriales > Flavobacteriaceae > Flavobacterium. The sequence continues at coordinate 102 of CAISUR010000545.1, forward strand.
GTTAAAGGCAATGAAAAAAGATAATACCGTAAAAGCATTGCTTGAAACGAAATTTGATAGAGAAACTATTGCTATTCTTTTAGGGATTGACAAAAAAGATATTCCAGAAATTTTACAACATTGTAATTACTCTGAAGCTTTTATTCAAACCGCAAACGATTTACAAATAATGGATGCTATAAGCCAATGTTATGAGCAATATAAAGTGTTGAAAAAGTAAAATTAAACTAACTTCTCCTTAAAATAACGTTCTTCAATTCTCTTAATATCCTTTATAGAATTCTTTGCCCATTGCATTCGTTTTTCAAGAATTTCTTCCTGAGACAATTGCCATCTAATATCTGATTTATGCAATCTACTCATTAAATTCTGAATAATAATTGCAGCAGAAACGGAAATATTTAGACTTTCCGTAAAGCCAACCATTGGAATTTTTATAAATCCATCTGCTTTTTCAAGAACCTCTTTTGAAAGCCCATCACGTTCAGTACCAAAAAATAATGCGCTAGGCTTTGTAATATCGAAGTCATCTAATTGACAGTCATTTTCATGAGGTGTTGTCGCAATAATCTGATATCCTAAACTTTTTAAATTATAAATACAACTCGAAATACTGTCAAAACGATTGACATCAACCCATTTTTGAGCGCCCATTGCAATTTCTTTATCGATGGATTTTGTATAACGCTCTTCGATGACATTAAGCTTTTGAATACCAAAAACTTCACAACTCCGCATTACCGCACTTGTATTGTGTAATTGAAAAACATCCTCTATCACAATAGTAAAATGATTGGTTCGCTTTGCCAATACTTGTTGGAATCGGTCTTTTCTATTATCTGTCAAAAATTCTTCTAAAAAGTGTAAGTAATCTAAATCTATCATATCGTAGTAGAGCTTTTAGCAAAAATAGTAAATTTGTGTGGTCTAATTCAAATTAAAAAAATGAAGAAGTTAGTGGTATTGACTGGTGCCGGAATCTCTGCAGAAAGCGGCATTAAAACGTTTAGAGATAGTAATGGTCTTTGGGAAGGTCATAATGTATTAGATGTTGCAACACCCGAAGGCTGGCTTAAAAATCAAGAATTAGTTTTAGATTTTTACAACCAACGAAGAAGACAACTACATCAAGTGATACCAAATAATGGCCATCGAATCCTAGCTGAATTAGAAGATTATTTTGAGGTGTATATCATTACTCAAAATGTGGACAATTTACATGAAGAGGCAGGAAGTTCTAATGTACTTCATCTTCACGGAGAGTTATTAAAAGTGCGAAGTACAAAAGATAAAAACTATATTTTAGATTGGAAAACCGATTTGCATACAGGTGATCTTGATTCAAACGGAAACCAACTTCGACCACATATCGTTTGGTTTGGCGAAGACGTTCCTGCGCTTGAAGACGCATTACTATTAACCCAACAAGCTGACTTTTTTGCTGTGATTGGAACTTCTCTTCAAGTATATCCAGCAGCGGGGTTAATTGAATTTACTCCCAGTTCGATTCCGATTTTTTACATTGATCCAAATCCAAGCACAATATACAATGTCAAAAATCAAGTTGATGTCATTGCTTTAAAAGCAAGTGAAGGAATGCCAATTTTAAAAGAAAAATTATTGAAATTGATATAAAAAAACTCCGAACTTATACCACTCAACTTACAACTTATAACTATTTTTGCACCTTAATACAACACACAACCACATGCCACTATCAGAACTAAATGCCATTTCACCAATTGACGGAAGATATCGAAACAAAACCGTTTCGTTAGCTCCATTTTTTTCGGAAGAAGCGCTTA
>CAISUR010000546.1 GCA_903888655.1 uncultured Bacteroidota bacterium
ACCTCAAAAAAATCACTCTTTTTTTGACAAATCTTACTATACAAATATAAGAAAAAGAATTGATTTAGTAGTTCAAAATTTAAATAGGTTTTGTAATTATCCTATAATGTGAGGTTCAATTTGTTCGTATTTTAAACTGGTATACTGGCAAAACTCTTCTATGCTTAGAAACTCGTTTTCAAGCTTTCTGAGGTCTTTTCTAATCTTTTGCATCAATCTAATGCTTTGACGATAACTTTTACCTGTAATGCGTTGTATGTCCTTTGGGTAGATACATACTCTTTTTGGTTCGGTCTTCATACATTATCCATACTTTTGATTAGGCTTTGATTAGTCTCAAAGGTTATTGGTCTTACAAATTTAGAAAAAAAAGAAATTGCTATTTAATCGCTTATGGGAATAGAACGCTATATCTTTCTTCTACAAGGGCTTTGTATTTGTCTTTGAATTCATCTGATAAGAAGGAGTTATTTATCCATTCCATTGCGATTGATTTATTTTTTTTGAAACGTTTTGCGATGCCTTTTATTTGTTTTTCGTTAAGATCTAATTGTAATCCTAAGTGTTCAAAATGTTCCCATTTTAGTTTTTTCTTTTTTCCGTCTAGGGTTAGGGCTAGTTCTTCTGTATCTTCTGGGTTTACTATGGCTACATTTAATAAATCATAGGCTGGTGCTAATATCCATTGTTCTCCAGTGTTTATCATGGAGAAGTTTTTTAAATGCATGTCGTTGTTTCCAGTCAGAAAACTGAAAATGGCTAATTCTAGAAAATATAATTTATCTAAAAGGGTGTTATCTGAATACTCATTTAGCGCTTTGCCTATTTTTTCCATGGAGCTTTTGTATTTGTCAAAAGCTTCAGTGATTTGGAACATGTCGAGCATGTGAATTTTTTCTCCAGTTGGTGTTCTGTCGATGCGTTTTGTGATGTAGGATAGTTCGCCCGATTGCAAACGAATTAAACTTGAAGGAACGGTATTGATACCGAAAGCTTCTGCCATGCGCATGGTTAAGTGTTCGTTTTCGGGCATTTCTGGGAATTGTTCGGATGGTGGTTTGAATATGTAGTTTCCGCCTAAAGCACCCACTACTGTTAAGCGGCCTTTGCTCCCATCTTGCATGGTGTCGGTTATTACCGATAATGATAATTTGGGTTGCACTCCCGGAACTGCAACACTTCGTTCGACTACATTTTTGGCTAATTCCGCCATTTGTTTTAGTGAATGTTCGAATGCTGGTGGTTCTTTTGTACCGAAAAATGTTAAGCTGCATTGCTCATGGAAATCACCCGTTGCATTAGCTTCCAATGCATTGTAACAATATAGACATTTCTTATTTTTCATTTTCTTCAGGTATTGGTTGGACACTTATGGCACCGATACAATTTTGACAGCACGCTAAAAGTAAACCCATACGGTCATTTTGATTGATTTTCCAGTTTTTAGAAGCGATATCCAACAACCAACCTTCGGGAATTAATCCTTCAAAAAACGGGAACAAACGTTTGTCAGTATAGGTTTTTGAACTTACTGGCATTGTTAAAGTGATGCATTCTTTAGGATGCTCTTTTACATATTCTTCTTCGTATTTAAATGTATAATCTCCATCATCTGTTTCTGTTAGCTTTCCAGCTAAGAGGTCTTTATAGTAAATAGCTGCTTTTCTCATCCTATTTTATTTTTGAGTTTGAGATAATTCTCTAGCATTTACTGGTGCCAATGTATGTCCGAACATTTTAAGCACTTGATTTACCTTTTCTAGATTGAGGTTTTCTTTGCCTTGTTCTATTTTTCGGATAACGGTAAGTGCTACTCCAGCACGTTCAGCGAAAGCTTCTTGTGTAAGTTTTACCTCGTTTCTTTTTTCTTTTACAAACTCTGCCAATGTTATCATAATTATATGCTTTTGCAACTATTTTAAGCAAATATAGTAAATTATATGTAAAAGCATATAATTTTAATAGGATAATATTATTTATATGTATTTGCATATAGATTAGATTGTTTTGTTGTTTTAGAAAAATAGAGACAAATGTGTTTTTTATTGCCATTTATACCATTATGAGACATTTGGAATAGCCAAGTGTTTTAAATAATTGGTTTAAGTGTAATATTTGTGTCGAAATCAATCGATGGATGTTGCAACAGAATGATGATTGACGGAATGATCACTGATTTTATAATTTAAATTTTGAAGTTATGGCTAGACAGAAAGGCATAATTAA
>CAISUR010000547.1 GCA_903888655.1 uncultured Bacteroidota bacterium
CCATCAGGTTCAGTAACGTTTTTCATATTTACTCCTTTGTTTTTATTAGTTTGGACTAATTTAAGGAGTAGTTGGCTTTTTGCAATTGAGCCAATTCCTGTGGCTTAGGTAAAGTTGACTCATACTGCTTAACAATTTCATGTTTAAATCTTCTAATTTTTTTATCGTACATCTCTCTAATTTTAATAAAAACTGTAGAGTCTGAACTCAAATCTGCTTTTTTTGAATTCTCTTTTAAATAATCTCTATAAAAGCCCATATTGGATCTAATGACGTAATGAATATCTCCTTCATTTTTTTCTCTCTTAGTAGGTCTTTCGAAATAATAATTAAATAAAACCCCTCCAGCTTTTATAAGCTCAAGCTCATACATAATCTTTGCACAAATCATTATTTGTGTGAATTTAGTCTTGGGTTTATTTTTGTTATTTAACTTTTTACAAGCCTCTTGCCAGGTATAACCTAGATCTTTTGCAAGCTTTATAACCCCACCCCCCCCTATAACCTATAAACTTTGATCTATATTCTGAACTAACTAAAGACTGAAGGAAAAATATAATGAGAATAATAAATAAAATTTTATCTATGATGCTTGTTACGCTATTTAGCGTTTCAATTGCTCATGCTGAAACTAACTCTTTAAATAAGAGCGCTTGGTATTACGGACTTGAATACTACAACTATCATGAAAAAGATTCAGGTCACGATCCACTTGTTACGATTAAAACTAATCCCTGGCCTACTTTAGTTTTAGGTTATAGTGATTATTCAAACCTTAGATCAACTTCGCAAGCGCAGTATCCTTTTATTTATTTTCTTGAAGGTTCTTTTGGAAGAAATAAATACACTAACTACGACAGCTCGACTGGGAACGGAGCTACTACAAAAGATTATAAATTTCAAACTGAGGTCTCTTATGTTTCACCTTACAATATATATGCCGGCTTAGGTTATAGATATTTATATGATAAAGGGGATGGAGTTGGATTTTATGACCGTATAAACACAATTCTCTATGTGCCGGTTGGTTATGGACTGAAAATGTCAGATGGGTCTAATGCTAAATTTCAATTTAATTATCTAATACACGGAAATCAAGAATCTGATTTTTCAAATGTTAGCGCCGCATATCCTAACGTTGATAACAAACAAAATAGTGGTTGGGGATTAGATTTTTCTTATGTTCCAAAAAATGGTGAGTGGGAGTTTTATGGTAAATACTGGGATATTAAAAAATCAGAGCTAGTTAGTGGAACTGTTACTGTTAATGGCCACAGGTACGCTGTAAGTGTATGGGAGCCACAAAATTATACTTATCAGATAGGATTCAAAAGAGCGTTTTGAAAAAATTCACTTTAGTCTTATTACTGTCAGTTTTGGTTTCCTGTGCTTCTATCACTCAAGGTACAAACCAGGTAATTTCCTTTTCAATCGATCCTATTGATGCAAAATGTAACGTTGTTAATAAAGATAATGCAACAATTGGGACTGTTTCAGGAAAATCAAATTTACTTCAAGTTTCCAAAGGGGCCGGTGATTTAATAGCCTCTTGTTCTGCAGATAATTAC
>CAISUR010000548.1 GCA_903888655.1 uncultured Bacteroidota bacterium
GTTGCTTTTAATGAAGTTGCGTAGCCGATATTTGGTATTTCTACTTCAGAAATTACTTCTACTTTCTGAATATTACCATTGGCAACGGATACAATTTTTCTTTTACTAGGTTGTCATTTAAAATTTCTGTTTTTGATGATATGAATGCACCAAATGCTTGTTCAATTGCTGAACGCAATGCATTATTTTTTGCTTCCTCAATAGTTTTCCCTGTGCCAGTTACAGTAAGTATAACAGATTTATCTTCTTGAGCATTAATTATTAAACTGAAAAATAATGCAATTAATAATAGTGATTTTTTCATAAATGATTTTGTTAAATTAGTTATTTGTTATTCTATTTATTTTGAGTTTACGTATTTATTATTTACCTCCAATAAATATTATTGTAAGTAACTGTTTTAGGTTGGTTTCTAGCTTCTTCTACTGCTATTTCTCTATATGAATTTACACGAATTTTATCTAATTCAAGGTTTCTAACAGATTGATTTTCTCTGTAATTATCATCTCGTTTACCTTTCTCTTCTGCAATTCTCACTTGTTCTTTTTGTGCAACAATCTTATCAGCATATTGTTTCATTTTAAACTGCCATCTTGCTTTTTCATCTGCTTTTAGTTTAATATCAATATTTTTAATAAAAGTAGAAATTTCGGGTTGGCATGTAGCCATTGGATTTATACTGCTCAAAATATCTCCTACCATTTCAGCACCTTTAGGTGTTTGATTTGCAGACCAAGTTGTTTTTGCTTCATTGAATTTTAATTTACAATCAGCATCAATTTTTAGTTGATAGATTTTGGTTAAATCATCTAAACATTTAAAATAACACTCTTTACATACTTCTGGTACAAGAGCTAATTTATAAATAGCTTCATCGAATTTTTCTTGTTTGGCTAATGTTTCGGAATCTTTAATAATAAAATCACATTGAGTAGCGTAATAAGAAATTATTTTATTTTTTCCTTCTTCCAAAAATGCTGTGATGTCCTTATTTTTTGGGTTAATATTTTTAACAGCGTCAATTAACGACTTGTTTTCGTTAGTTCCAACCCCTTTTATACTTATAGTAGTGTTGGAAAAAACTGTATTTGTAATAGCATCACCAATAAACAAGGTTACTTCAATGTTTTGTGCAATCATTTGTGGTGGTCCTGGAACAATATCTTTGGTTGTAACATTTAATACAGCACTAATAATAAATCTTGGGTTGGAGTTGCTACCACCCATACCGTTGTTGGTTGTGATTTGGCTCAACTTTGTTTCCAAAGCTTTTTTAGCTTCGGCTGGAATAGAATTGTTATTGGACAAATAAGTGTTTAAAACAATACGACCAAAGTCGTCTAATTTTACTTGAGCAGTTCCATTAAATTGAAATGCAATAAGAATTAGTAGAATAAGTTTTTTCATAATATATTATTTTTCGCCCAGAACTAGAATTGCTTCTCCAAGCCCACGAGTCATTAGTTTTACTTCAAAATTATAAGGTGCAGCTTTCAGAAATTTTTGCAATTTCTTTCCAAAATCTCTTGCATCCAATGCTTTGTTTTTATCATCATATAAAGGGATGCGAACTTGTTCAAAACGAATTATACTTTCTGATGCATCAGTCTTGTTAAATCGTCCTTGAACCGTGTTGGCATCCATCCATTTTGTAATATGGTCTGTAATTTCTTCTCCATCAATTTCGGTTTCTAAATCTTTATCCCAACTGTTCCATTTTTTTATAGTCAGACGAACCTCTCTACCATTGGCAAACATATCATCAAAATGAGATTGTAATTGTGCAGCAAAAGTGTCTATATTCGCTAGAATAGCATTTTGTAAAAGCACAGGGACAATATCAGTATTATTAGGTGTTCCATTACCTGTTGAGGCAGCTATTCTTTTGCTTGTATAAGCATCAAAAGCTTCTAGCACAAAAGAAATTACTTTTCCTTGTTCCGTTTTAGAGACTTTCCACCATATCTGAATAACAATATCGGCTTTTGCCCTGTTTTTTAATTTATCCAAAGGACTTTCGGACAAGCTGGCTCCAGATGCAGTACTAGCCGTCATGTTATCTTCTGCAGTTCTTTGTTCAATAGCTTTTAATTCCTGTTCTGTATCTTTAAGAGGAAAACCTCTGTCAATCATCAAAGAACCAATTTTACTAATCACTTGACCAATTTCAGTATCTTCTTGGAAGGCTTGTTTGTAATTCGGTACTTTTTGTTTTGTGCCTTGATTATCAAACTCAGTCATAAAATACCGTTGTTCACACCAGTTATCACTAGGTAAAATCATTAAGGTTGGTTTTTTAGCTTGTGAATAGGTGTTGAATGAAATGACCCAAAAGCCAATTATCATTAATAAGTTTGTGCATTTTTTCATAACTAGAATCCTGTATTAAGTGATTTTATAATTTTTTGTTCCTCAAGATATTTTCTCAATTGGTCTTTATTTACCATTATTTCAAACTCCTTTATAGTTATTTTTCCCGTTTTAATATTGTCAACATCTAAAGAATTTCTGATAAATGTTTTCCATTTACCATTTTTTGAAAAAAAATCTTTTTCAATTTTTTTAAAGTTATCAATGTCGGTTGTTTCTTTAAGAAGTGGTTTTTGAGTAGGGCAATTGGTGGAAGAATAACCTGAATACAATAAAGCTTTAATAGCATCTTTACTAGCTTCTTCTATTTTGAATTTTGTTGGTTTCACATAATTCAATAATTTTAATTTTACGTATCCTTCATTTTCAACACTAATACATTCAATGCTGTAAAGTTCTTTTTGGGCATTGCAGGATAGTGTTAGGAGTATAATGGATAACATCAAAAGTTTTTTCATATTTTTATTTGATTAAATTATATTGTGAAACTTAAATATTTTGTTTCATTATTATTCTTAATATTTTCTATTGAATTGAATTTGAAATGCAAACATAGTAAAAAGCAACGGAATGTAAAAGAATGAAA
>CAISUR010000549.1 GCA_903888655.1 uncultured Bacteroidota bacterium
ATCTAAATAATTAACTTTATTGCCATGTCCGTCTTTCACCTGAGAAAAAACAGGCAAACAAAGAAGCAGTAAAAGTAATGACAGCAATTGTGCTTTTTTAATTTTCACCTCATTTAATTTTCTTTTCACATCAGCAAAACGGGTATTTTTCACAAATAAAATCATCAACATGGCAAAGAATAAAATGAAATAACCAATGTAAGTAATCATAGTTCCCCAATAGTCATGATTTACCGACAAAATGGTTCCTTTTTCATCCGGATCAAAAGAAGATTGAAACAATCGGTATCCATCGTGATCCAAAATATGATTCATAAAAATATCGGCATCAAATTTTTTATCTTTTTCAATAACAGTAACTTTACTTTTGTATGAAGAATAACTCTTTTCAGTTCCCGGATATTTATCTGCAATAAAATCATTTAGTTTCACGCTGAATGGTAAAGTATAAACTTTACTCCCGAAATAAAATGTATATTCTAATTTACCAATCTTTACTACTTGTGGCTCTCCTGCATTTCCTTTAGATCCAATCAAAGTAACGTCTTTAGATTTTCCTTCAGATGAAACGGTAATTATCAGCGCATTACTAGACGATTTAGCTTTATATTTTTTCCCAGAAACAACATCTTTAACACCTTTAATAGGCTGTTCTGGAAAAACAAACTGTCCTCCACCCACGTTATACAAAGAACGAAACATCAATGATTGCGTTGTATCCTTTTCAACCTTTCCCTGCAATTTATCTGCCATTCGCATGTATTGCCCGTCAAATGGTGTTGAAATGGTTGTTCCATCTTTTGTTATCGTGATATTTATGGCTCCTTTAGTAGGTTTATTTATGGCATATAACAGATTATGAATATTTTGTACTTCTCCTTCTTTTAGATAATGTTCATCTCGTTTGCCACTTCCTGATTCTACCATTTTTAAAAAATACGCTCCAGTTGCCGATGCTTTGATAGTATCTTTTACATCCATGACAAAATCTTTATAACTAACGGTAAATGGAGTAGTATCAAAATGATCTGAAATAGAAAAGTCATTACTTGCAAAAGGGGGATACACCGCTGGAGACAACAACATCGGTGTCTCAAAAACTCTTCGTTTTAAAGCTCCTTGATATTGACCATCTACAAAAAAAGTTAAGTAACTTCTATCGGAAAACATTTGATTGGTAGTAGCACCTTCTCGAATTGGCATCATCCCTTCATAACTAATGTATCGCGTAATGAAGGCTCCCAAAATTATAAATACAAAAGAAAGATGAAGCAATAAAGTAGCCCATTTTTCTTTTTTATACAATTTATAACGTTTTATATTTCCCGCAAAATTTATCATAAAGAAAACCATGATTAATTCAAACCAACGCGCATTATAGATCCAAATTCTTGCGGTATCGGTATTGTAGTAGCTTTCTATAAAAGTACCAGCACCCATTGCTACTGCAAAAACAAGGAATAGTACAGCCATTAATCTCGTTGAAAACAAAAAGGAGAATACTTTCTTATCCATGAAATAAATATTATTTGAAGACCATTTTTAGAAGGAACAAAAGTAATTTAATTTTGTGGATTTATTTGAGAACTTACGACGAAATAAGAAGAAAAAAATAGTTTTGAAGTGATAAATAAGTTAACCCATTCAGTTAAAAAACTTGTTAAAATATTAATTTCTTAAAAAAAATCCATTGATGTATCTAAAAAACTAAATATCAACAACTTATTATTTAATTAAAGATACTTTTACTTCATCCATTTTGAATAATTTCCAAATCAATAGAGTCTTTATATTTATTTGTTAAATTATGACAAAAATCAATTCTTATTCAAGTGAAACTAATTATTTTTACATTTTAATTTGAGACAAATGAAGATAGAACAAATTTATACTGGATGTTTAGCACAAGGAGCATATTATATAGAAAGTAATGGAGAAGTTGCCATTATAGATCCTTTGAGAGAAGTTCAACCCTATATTGATATCGCAAATAAAAACAATGCAGAAATAAAGTACATATTTGAAACTCATTTTCATGCAGATTTTGTGAGCGGCCACGTCACTTTATGGGAAAAAACAGGAGCACCAATAATTTTTGGACCCAATGCTAATCCTAAATTTAAAGCACATATTGCAAAAGATGGTGAGGTTTTTAAACTTGGTGAAATTACAATAACTTGTCTTCATACACCGGGTCACACTATGGAAAGTTCTTGTTATTTATTAAAAGATGAGAACGGAAAAAATCATGCTTTATTCAGTGGTGACACCTTGTTTTTAGGAGATGTTGGTCGACCAGATTTGGCTCAAAAAGCAGATCATATTACCCAAGAACAGTTAGCTGGAATATTATTTGAAAGCATTCGAAATAAAATAATGACACTAGAAGACGATGTAATTGTATATCCAGCTCATGGTGCAGGAAGTGCTTGTGGAAAAAATTTAAGCAAAGAAACTGTCGGAAGCATTGGCGAACAAAAGGCGACCAATTATGCGCTTCGAAGCGATATGACTAAAGAAGAATTTGTAAGCGAAGTAACCGATGGATTATTGCCTCCGCCAGCATATTTTCCTATGAATGTTATGCTAAATAAGGAAGGGTATGGAAACGTAGACGATATTATAAAATCCGCAAAACCTTATGATGCTAAAACTTTTGAATTGATAGCTAATGAAACCAATTCCTTAATTTTAGATGTTAGAACAGAAGAAGATTTTTCTAAAGGACATATTCCAAAATCTATTTTTATAGGAATTCATGGACAGTTTGCTCCATGGGTAGGTGCTTTGATTTCAGATTATAAACAACCCATTTTATTGATAACTCCTGAAGGTAAAGAGGAAGAAACTATAAAAAGATTGGCGCGAGTAGGATATGATAACACATTAGGATATTTAAAAGGTGGATTTGACGCATGGAAAAATGAAGGTTTGGAATATGACACGATCACATCGGTTTCTGCTGAATTTTTAGAAAAAATAATTAATGATGAAGTTCTAATTTTTGATGTTAGAAAACCAGGGGAATATTCTAATGAACATATTATTAACGTGCCTTCTACACCGTTAGATTTTATTAATGATCATTTGTCTGAATTTCCAAAAGACAACCCTTTTTACTTACATTGCGCTGGTGGTTACCGATCAATGATAGCAGCATCGATAGTAAAGGCTCGCGGCTATCATAATGTAATAGATGTAAAAGGAGGCTTTTCAGCAATTAAAAAAACATCAATCAAAACAATTAGTAGCGCCTGTTCTTCTGCTTTGCAATAAAGATATATAACAAATCAATCGTTGACAAACTTAAAATAGATAGCAGAATTAAAATATTTTTATATATTTGAATCAAGATTAAATTAATAATTAAAAAACAATAAACATGAAAAAAGTAATTTCAATGATGGCTGTTGTAGCTTTTTTATTCGCTGCAAATGTAAATGCTCAAGAAACACAAAAGAAAGAAGGAGAAAAAAAAGAATGTTGTAAAGGAAAAAAATCTTGTTCAAAAGATAAAAAATCTTGTGACAAAGACAAAAAATCAGAAGATAAAAAATAAGGAATTAGATTAATTTGTTATAAAAAGTGCCTAATTATGGGCACTTTTTTATTTAAATAAAAAA
>CAISUR010000550.1 GCA_903888655.1 uncultured Bacteroidota bacterium
GATGGAAAACCTTTTTTAAGGTATGCTGCCACAAAAGGATGCACATTAAGCTTCACTTTATTATGGTCTTTAATAATTTTTTCAAGTGAAAAAGCAATCTTATCAATAATTTGAATTGGCGCATCTACATCACCACTCAAGTTGTTCGGATTCTCTTCTCTCGTTTCAATATTTACTTCTGGTCTTACTCTTTGTCTGGTAATTTGAACTAATCCAAATTTACTCGGCGGTAAGATTTTATGTTTGGCTTTATCATCTTCCATTTCTTCTTTTAAGAAATTATATAAAACCTGACGATTATCAGGGTTTTGCATATCGATAAAATCGACAACAATAATACCTCCCATATCGCGAAGTCTTAACTGACGAGCAATTTCTGCTGCGGCAATCATATTGACCTCAAGAGCGGTATCCTCCTGATTAGTAGCCTTGTTAGAACGGTTTCCGCTATTAACGTCAATGACGTGTAATGCCTCTGTATGTTCTATAATCAAATAAGCTCCTTTGCTCATCGAAACGGTTCGTCCGAATGAGGTTTTTATTTGACGTTCTACATGATATTTCTCAAATAGTGGCGTGTCGTTAGACTGATAAAACTTCACTATTTTTTGTTTCTCAGGAGCTATTTCGGCTAAATAGTCCTTCGTTTCTTGAAACAACTCTTCATCATCAATTTGAATACTTGTAAAAGTATCATTAAAAACATCTCGAAGTATAGAAGAAGCTTTGTTAAGCTCTCCTAGAACTTTTGACGGATGATGAGCGGTTGGTAATTTTTTACACATTGCAGTCCATCTTGATATTAAGTTCTGCAAATCTTTTTCTAATTCGGCTGTTTTTTTGCCTTCTGCTACTGTTCGCACAATAACACCAAAACCTTTTGGTTTGACCGCTTGCACCAATTTTTTCAATCGGTCTTTTTCAGCTTTGTCCTCTATCTTTTGTGAAATAGAAACTCGGTCCGAAAAAGGGACAAGAACTAAAAATCTACCTGCAAAAGAAAGCTCTGAGCTTATTCTTGGCCCTTTGGTAGAAATTGGTTCTTTAACCACTTGCACTAAAATTGATTGGTTGGCACTTAACACATCGGCTATAGCACCATCTTTATCAATTTCTTTATCAAACTGGAAGTTTTTTAGGGAGAAATCTTTTATTTTACCTGCGCTTACAAGTTTTATGAATTTCAAATAAGAAAGTAAAGCCGGACCCAAATCGTGATAATGTAAAAAGGCATCTTTTTCGAAGCCAACATTTACAAAAGCTGCATTTAATCCTGGAACAGGTTTTCTAATTTTGGCAATAAAAATATCACCAACTGAAAAATCGCTCCCTTTTTCTTCTTCTTTATGTAATTCAATTAGTTTTCCATCTTTTAATAAGGCAAAATCTACAGCATTGTCATCCTTGCGGATGATTAGTTCTTTATTCATGTTGTAAATTTTTATCCATGTTAGGTTGTGGGTTGTGGGTTGTAGGTTGTAGGTTTTCACTTCCAACTTCTAACTTCTAACTTTTAACTTCCAACACAGATGGATTAAACATTTTTTTTACAGGCTGTTTACCCGGTGGAATTGATTTTAGATTTGTGAAAATCAGTATTAGATTTATGCCGCGACATCATATCTTCTATCTGAAATTTGAATTCTACAATTCCTTTTCAATGAACGTTTAAAAAGAAAAAAGTAGTTTAAAACTACTTTTTCTTTTTGTGACGGTTAGCTCTCGCACGTTTTTTTCTTTTGTGAGTCGCTACCTTATGTCTTTTTCTTTTTTTACCGCTTGGCATAGGTTTATTTTTTGTGATTAATAAATAAGTTTTAAACTGCTACTTCAGTTTTAGTCTTTACTCCTTCTACAAATACTTTTGCAGGTTTAAATGCAGGAATATTGTGTGCTGGAATTTTAATTGTAGTATTTTTCGAAATGTTTCTTCCTGTTTTTTCAGCTCTTGTTTTGATGATAAAACTACCAAAACCTCTTAAGTAAACATTGTCACCACCTTCTAAAGAAACTTTAACTTCTTCCATTAATGCTTCAACTGTTGCTTGAACATCTCCTTTTTCAAGACCTAATTTTTCTGAAATTTTTGCTACGATATCTGCTTTCGTCATTTTCTTTCGTATTTAATTATTTATGTGTATTTTTTTGAGAGTGCAAATATAGGAATTAAAAAAACAATATTTCAAGGATAATTGATTAAAATTTAATCACATAAAGATTTACTTTTGTAATCCTAATTTTATCTATGACTTTTTCTAACTCTTTAGTGCGATGGTATTTACAGAATAAACGCGATCTGCCTTGGCGAAATACGATAAATCCATATCCAATTTGGCTCTCTGAAATTATACTCCAACAAACAAGAGTAGCGCAAGGATTGCCCTATTTTAATGCATTTATTGACGCTTTTCCAACTGTTTTTGATTTGGCGAAAGCCGATGAACAAGAAGTATTGAAACTTTGGCAAGGATTGGGCTACTATTCTCGAGCCAGAAATTTACATAAAACTGCACAAATTGTTGCTTTTGAACTTGAAGGGAAATTCCCAAATAATTATACGGACTTATTAAAATTAAAAGGAATTGGCGAATATACCGCTGCCGCCATTGCTTCATTTGCTTATAAAGAAGTAGTTCCAGTTGTTGATGGAAATGTATTTAGAGTACTTGCTCGTTATTTTAATTTGGAAACCGACATTGCATCAAGTGGCGCTAAAAGAGAATTTTCGGCTTTAGCAAAACAATTAATACCCAACCAAAATCCCGATTTGTTTAACCAAGCCATTATGGAATTTGGAGCAATACAATGTACTCCAAAGAACCCTAATTGTGATGTTTGTATTTTCAATACCAGTTGTGCTGCTCTTCAAAAAAAGATAGTAGACCAACTTCCGGTAAAAACCAAAAAAACTAAAGTTACCAATAGATTTCTTAACTATTTGGTGTTTTTGAATGATGATAATAAAACTATCATAAACAAAAGAACTGAAAAAGGAATTTGGCGTAATTTATATGAATTTCCCTTAATTGAAACCGAAAATGAAAAGGATTTGGAAACCATTACCAACGTAATCACTAATCGGTTCAAAGAGTACACTATTACAGATGTTGTAGCATATAACGAAGCCCAAATAATTCACAAATTATCGCATCAAAAACTGCATATCAACTTTTATAAGGTAGTAATTTCAAATGAAATTTTAGAAGGAATTGATCTCTCACTATTGCGAACATTTCCGTTTCCAATTGTGATTTTTAACTTTATTGAAAAGTATTCTATCTAATTATTAAAAATTATTACTAACTTTGGGTATAAATTTGCTTAGTTATGAACGGGACATTAAATAAAGTTATGCTCATTGGTCATCTTGGAGATGATATTAAAATGCACTATTTCGAAGGGGGAAATTGTATTGGTCGCTTTCCTTTGGCTACTAATGAAGTGTATATTAACAAACAAACCAACGAAAAAATCACTTCTACCGAGTGGCACAATCTTGTAGTAAGAAATAAAGCTGCTGAAATTTGCGAAAAATACCTTTCTAAAGGAGATAAAATTTATGTTGAAGTACGAATAAAGTCCCGCCAATGGCAAGCAGAGGATGGAACTACAAAATATA
>CAISUR010000551.1 GCA_903888655.1 uncultured Bacteroidota bacterium
CAAAAATAAAAGAATATGGGGTATATAACTCAAGATCATTTACTATTAATCCAAATAAAAACCAGCTTGTATTGTTTTTTAGTAATTTAAGACATAGAATATGTAAAAATGAAGCTAACATAAATAGGTATTCTTTGGCTTTTAATGTTTTGCCAAAAGGTGATTTTGGTGAAAAAGACAGTAGAGTTAATTTTAAATTTTAAATTTTAAATATTATGACAATAAAAAAACTATCCGTTGAAGAAACTATTAAAGCATATACAAATGAAAATGGTTTTGCTTGTGGAATAAACACAGTAATGAAATCACTAGCGCCTGACATTAGTTTTGATTTAACTGTAGCTGGAGGTGATTTTATTATTGATAGATGGGATTCTTTATTACCTCAACCTACATCAAGAGAAATTAGAGACGAATATATTAGACAACAAACTATTGCTGAGTGTTTGGCATATTTTAAAGAAACCACTGTTTTAAATAAGCTTATTAAAAAATTATTTAAAAAAAATAAATAATTACAATAATGAAAAAGGTATATTTTTTATCTGGAATGCCCAGATCAGGTAATACTTTATTAGGTTCTTTAATAAATCAAAATGAAGAAATAACTATGACTGGAAGCAGTATAGTTTGCTCTATATTATATAATTTATCTTTATTGAAAGAAGAAATGACTTTTAAAAATTTTCCTGATCATAAATCTTTAGATAATATCTATAGCAATGTTTTTAATAATTACTATAAAGATTGGAAAGCAAAATATATTATAGACAGAGGTCCGTGGGGAACACCAGGTAATTTAAAATTATTAAAAGAAATAATTAAAAAACCAAAGTTTATTATTTTATATAGACCTATTTTAGAAGTTTTAGCTTCTTTTATTAAAATAGAAAAACCAGAAAACATTGAAGAAAGATGTGATAATTATATGGGCATTAATAAACATAAAAATGGAATGGTGCATAGATACTTATGGAGCATAGATAATATCTTAAAAAATAAAGAAGATCATGTAATCATACATTATAAGAATTTGATAAACGATCCAATAAATGAAATTAAAAAAATATATAGATTTTTAGACATATCTTTTAAAGATGTAAAATTAAAAAATTTTAATCAATTTTATGCAAATAACTTAATGTATAACGATAGTGTTTTAGGTGTAGAATTGCATAAAATAAGAACAGACAAAGTTGAACAAATAAAACTTAATGTAGAAGAAATACTTCCAATTAATGTGATTAAAAAATATTCAAATTTAGATATATTATGAGAATATTAATATTTGGATTACCTGGATCTGGAAAAACTTCTTTTGCTAAAAAATTAACAGAAGGCAAAAAAATACCTCACTTTAATGCTGATGATATTAGAAAGCTATTTGAAGATTGGGATTTTACAGAAACAGGTAGAAAGCGACAAGCTAATCGTATGATGACTATGTGTGATCTTGCAGTTAATCATGTGGTTGTAGATTTCGTATGTCCATTTGAATCCTATAGATCTTTCTATGATATGAAAATTTGGATGAATACAATTGATAAAGGAAGATTTGAAGATACTAATAAAGTATTTGAAAAACCTAAAAAAACAGACTTTGAGATAAAAAACTTTAATTATGCTAACATAATAAAGGAGATACATGATAGATTATTCTAAACCAACAGCACAGATGCTTGGACGTTGGCAGCCATTCCATGATGGTCATTTAGCTTTATTTAAAGAGATATTAAAGAAGACTGGGCAAGTTGTTATTATGGTAAGATCAATGCCCCAAACAGATAACAATCCATTTGTATTTGAAGATATAAAAAAACGAATTGAAGAAAAACTTAAAGATTATGTAGGAAAATTTGAGGTTATTAAAGTTCCAAATATTACTAATATATGTTATGGTAGGGATGTTGGATATAAAATAGAAGAAATTGTATTACCTAAAGAAATACAAGAAATATCCGCAACTAAAATTAGACAAAGTCTAAAAGAAAACCTTTAAATATAGCGTTTAAGCTATATTTATGTATAATAGCAAGTTATGCCAGTAACTAAACTACAGTTCCCAAAACCAGGTATTAACCAACAAGATTCTGCATACGGTGCACAAGGTGGTTGGATTTCATCTG
>CAISUR010000552.1 GCA_903888655.1 uncultured Bacteroidota bacterium
AGTAGATAAAACCATTTTTGAAGAATTTTACATTCAAGAAGACCGAGTCAATTTTGAAAATAATAAAATAGAAAATAATTTAATCTTGAGTGAAGCGCAGCAAAAAGCTTACAAAGAAATTACTGAAAGTTTTACTGCCAAAGAAGTTTCATTGCTACATGGTGTGACATCATCGGGAAAAACCGAAATTTATACAAAATTAATAGAAGATTACGTTGCTCAAGGAAATCAAGTATTGTATTTATTACCAGAAATTGCATTAACGACCCAACTCGTTTCTCGGTTGACAGCTCATTTTGGTAATCAAGTGGCTGTTTTTCATTCTAAATATTCCAATAATGAACGAGTTGAAGTTTGGAATCAAGTGTTAGAAAATTCAGATAAAGCCCAAATCGTGATAGGAGCGAGGTCATCTTTATTTCTTCCATTTTCTAATTTAGGATTAATTATTGTTGATGAAGAACATGAGCAAACGTTTAAGCAACAAGATCCTGCGCCACGCTATCATGCTCGTGATGCCGCCATAGTTTTGGCACAATCACAAAAAGCAAAGGTTTTACTGGGTTCGGCCACGCCAAGTATTGAAACCTATTTCAATGCGCAATCTGGTAAGTATGGTTTGATTGCTGTTAAGGAACGTTATGGAAAAGCACCATTACCCGAAGTAGCATTGGTTGATTTGAAAGAAAACTATTTTAAAAAAAGAATGAAAGGTCATTTTAGTTTGACTTTAATCGAAGCTATAGCAGAAGCCTTATCATTGGGAGAACAAGTAATTTTATTCCAAAATCGACGTGGATTTTCACCAATAATAGAATGTATGACCTGTGGTCATGTTCCGCAATGCACAAGTTGTAATGTGAGTTTGACCTATCATAAATTTAAAAATCAATTGCGTTGTCACTATTGTGGATATTCCATTGCCAAACCTACTAATTGCCATGCGTGTTCTAGCATTGATATTTCAACAAAAGGCTTTGGTACCGAACAAATTGAATTGGAATTAGCGGAATTATTTTCAACTAAGAATGTCAAACGAATGGATCAAGACACCACTCGGGGCAAGTATAGTTTTGAAAAGTTGATTGACAGTTTTAAAAATAGAGAAATTGATATATTAGTCGGGACGCAAATGTTAGCCAAAGGTTTGGATTTTGATAATGTGTCTTTAGTGGGAATCATGAATGCTGACACGATGTTATATCATCCTGATTTTAGAGCTTTTGAACGAAGTTTTCAAATGATGACGCAAGTTGCTGGTCGAGCAGGTCGTTCCGATAAACGGGGTAAAGTAATTATTCAAACATACAATGTCAATCATTCTATAATTCAGCAAGTTACTTATAATAATTATGATGTAATGTACAAAGAACAATTGTACGAAAGACAAATATATAAATACCCACCATATTTTCGTTTGATAAAAATAACGCTAAAGCATAAGGATTTTGATAAACTAAAAGAAGGTTCCATGTGGCTTTATCAAGTAATGCAACAAAATCTTGGAATACCTGTTTTAGGACCTGAAGAACCAGGAATAAATAGAATTCGTAATGAATATATTAGAACTATTTTGATTAAAATTCCGCAAAACTCATCGATTATAAATACAAAAAAAACTATTCAGAAAATACTGAATAGTTTTGAAGTTATACCGCAATACCGAACTATAAAAGTTAGTATAAATGTTGACTTTTATTAGGCTATTGATAAAGCTCGTACTAAATCATCTTTTTTATTCCGGCTTAATGGAATTTTAGTAACGCCAATTTCAGCGAATTTACTATTAAATCGTTCTACTTTATCAATATTGATAATGTATGATTTATGAACTC
>CAISUR010000553.1 GCA_903888655.1 uncultured Bacteroidota bacterium
ATCTTGAAATATTTAAACCAGTTACTAAACAAATATTGTTTTTAGTTAATTGTAGGGGTGCGTGAATTGACTTTATAATTAAAGTGTCAAAACTTGCACCCCTTTTATTTAATTGGTCTATTTTTTTACTCATTATTTCGGTTAATTGGTGCTGTATTTTTTCAGAATAATTTAAAGTAAAATCGATCAAAATTGTTTTGTGTTTATAGTAGTTTGTTTTTGTCGGTTTCTGTGTTAATTCGCTCCAGTAAATAGGATTTTGATAGTTTAATAATCTTTTACTTTTTGCGTTTATTGTAGTGTCAAAAAATAACACGTTTTGCCATTCGGTTAATAGTTCATTCTCAAAATATTTAAACCCGAGTTTTGATATATCGTTGAGGTTACAAACTCCCAGTTTTTTGAGGCGTTCCATCTTTGTATATTTAATCTCAAAACGTAATATTTCGGGGTTTACATTGTCAAAGTATTTTTTATAGTGTAGTGCCTTATTATAAATTTTTACGATATATTGAGAGCGTACACATTGTTTATATTTGCCCTCTCCCGAGTTTTTTTGATATTCAAAGGGTTTCGTTTTATGCAAAAAACAATAGTCTAAAATCTCATTTGTTGGTTTTGGTGGCGTGATATTTAAACCGAGTTCTAAACACTTTAAAATACATTGTTCGGGGGTAATTTTAAACTTCTCTTTTAGGTCGTCCAAAACGTCCGAAAACCCCTCAAAATTAAAGTCGTTAAAGTTATGCGCACCCGAATTGTAATATTTGTGTAAACTGCCACTTAAATAAATTGTGCCTGTGTCGTAAATCGTAAATTCTAACCCTTTATAAAATGCGTTTTTATAGGGTGTTATTTTTTGCCCTTTGTGGTTTATGGTCTTAATTTCTCCAGTTGATAAATTAATGTTGTCAAAAAATTCTAATAGGGGATTCGCCTCTAAAATAGCGGGGTTAAAATCCTTAATTAAAATTTTAATGTAATCAACCAAAAGAGTATATTTGTTGAAGTTTCTGCATTGCCTGTTGAAACGAACTTTTGAACAAATAGGGGAGCGTGAACAACTCCCCTTTTTTATGTCCTTATGTCGTTTAATAGGTGTTAATAATGTTTTGAAGTATTCCTTTGTGAATTGGATAAAAACCCCTGTAAACGTCTATAAATAACGTTTGCCTATCTGTTGAGAAAGTAAATAGTAATAAGGTCTTTTTTTTCGGTTCGGGTAAGTTCGTTGTAGTCCTGTCGCCATAAAATAAACCCTCTTTTATTGTCGGTCTTAATCCTGTAATTTGTTCGCATTTACTCCAGTTTGAACAATTACGGATTCGTAAATATTCATCTATTTTCGAGGCGTTGGATTTGCCTTGAAATTTCTCTATTCTAATAATTTCGGTTAATAGGTTTTTGTTTCCTACAACCTCAACCAGCTGGTAAATGGTATAACTTTTTAATTCGCTCGTTACTTTAAAAGTGTGTCGAATATACTGCGGGTTGTTGCCTGTTGAGTTCATAACATTAAACGTTTAAAGGGGTTAAACTTTGTTCAATGTCCGAGCGTAAAAAATAAACCCTTGCCCCAAGTCCGAGCGGTTTAAGTTTTCCCGATTTGCACCAGTTATGAATAGTAGATAAATCCACGTTAAACATTTTCGCAACGTCCGAGCGTGTCAAATATTCATTTGGTTGTTTTGGTGTGTATAGTTTTAAAAACTCCTGTAATTGATTTTTTACGCCCTCGTTAATTTGGCTTTGTAGTTCCTGTGGCGTTGTGCTAATAAATTGAATTGTCTGCATATCTTTTTTATTTAAAAGTGATATGCAAATAAATTGTAGTTTGTTCCTGTGGGTGTAATGTGGGTAAATAAACCTTTACCCTTTTTTTATATCTTTAAACCTAAATCATTAAAATACTGCGATAAATCCCTGTCTTTGGCGTTATAAGTACCGTTCATTAAATTTCGGGCGTTATCTTTATCACAACCTAAAATGTATGCTAATAATTGATATTTTTCTAATTCTTGAATTTTTAGTTTTCTAATTGTGCTATCAATGTTTAAGACTTTATCTGCTAATTTATAACGTTCCAATAGGTTCAAATCTTTGCCCTCAAATAATAAACTTTTATTTGGTTTTTGTTTTTTTAATTGTGGGGTTTCCTTGTCTTTAATTAAACTTTTAATATAAAATTCTAATTTTCGAATACTAAACAACTCATAAGGGTAAAATATTTTTTCTACGTCGTAATCTACAGTAAATTCGGGTAAGTGTTCAAAAGGCAAACCTTTTTTTTCATAGAGTTTACGTACCATATTCTCGTTCCTGATAACGGGAATATTTTCGCCTTTTTCTTCGTAATATTTAATTTTTTCCAGCCAGTCTGCATCTGTAATTTCAGCAATTAGGTCTTCATTATAAATAGATATAAAAAACTTAATGTCTGAATTTAAAGATTTTAAATATTCTATATTATGATTGTCTGTAATTAAATTAATATATCTTTTAATGTCAATCATTGCAACATTGCCAGTTGCAACCTCTTCAAAAAACTCATTAGTATTAGTAAAATTCATTTTTTTGCCTGTATTAATTGAACTTTTGAACGTGTTAAATTTAGTTAGTTATTATTGTTTTCTCAACTTTTAAAATACTTGTAATCCAGTCAAAGGGGGTTAATTATTTCCTTTGGTTACATTATTCAACAAAAGTATTTTTATGCGGTTTTATGCGGTTGTTATTTATTGATTAACTTACTTTTAATTGAGGTTCTTTGTCTTTATTTATTTGCTCGTAAAACTTCATAAATAAATCTGCGTTTGCGTCTTTGTCCTCTCTTTTGTTTATGTATTCTAAAAATAAACTTTCTTTTGAGTGTCCTGTAATACCGATTAAAACCCCTGTTGGGATTTGTTTATAGTAGTTAGTAGCAAACGAACGTCTAAACGAGTGCGTTGTTATTAGTTGATGTTTAGGATAAAAATCTAATACTTTGCGCATTGATGCGGGGTTGTCTTTTTTCGCTTTTGGGTTTAATCTTTTGCCCTCTACCAGTTCGTTAATCTTTGCAACCTCGCAAACTTTTTTAATGTAGTAATTTAATTTTTGAGTGCTAATTTCGTGCGGGAAATCGTTTTCTATAATATCAATAATATGTTCGTTTATTATTCCAATAGTTACAGATTTGCCCGTTTTCTTTTGGATAATATCTAAATACATATTCCCGCCTTTGTAACGAATATCATTTTTAGTAATCTTTAATAAATCCCCGCCACGTTGACCTATATTACAACCTATTAACAACCAGTTTCTCGCATTTTTTAGGGCGGTGTTTGTTATTTCAGCGGTGCGGATTTGCTCCAGCTCCTCAAATGATAATGTAACTATAAATCTGTCCTCGTTACTTTCTGTAAATCCCTCTATTTGTTTAATATAAGGGTTTACTTTAATATCGTTTTTTTCAGCATCTAAACAAATAGTTTTTAAATTGTCAATTACTTTGCCCGAGTAATTAACCGAGTATTTTTGTTGATTAATTAACCAGTTAGTTAGTTTGTCAACAAAGGTTTTATTAATATCTAAAAAGTGAATTTGTTTTTTTAATTCCTTTTGATAAACCTCAACAAGGTTTTTAAATGTGATATATCCTTTTACTCTACTTTCTGAAATACCAATTTTTGAACGCCCTTTAACCTTGCGAGTGTTTGCGTTGTCGATAATGTATTGAATATGATTTGTTAAAATTCCTGTATCTGTTTTCTCAACACGTTGAAAACAATTAGTTATTTGATTTTGTAACCAATAAGTATCTATTAAAACCCCAGTTGATAAATCTCTGTTAAGACTATCAAAAATATAAGTTTCAAGTTTGTTGAGGTTGTTGGTTAAAACTTTGTTTTCGGGATTGTTTTGTTTTGGGCGGTCTGTGGTTTCGCTCCATTGGTTCGGGTTTATTGTAAACCCTGTATTTAACTCTAAATCTAAACTTTTACCATTTAATAAACGAACTTTTATAGATACGTTTTTATTTGCCTTACTTCTTAATCTGAATTGAACGGTTGCCATATTTTGAACTTTTAAACGTTTGAACACTTCAAAGATAATTAATAAATTAATACGTTTTACAAAGTTGCCCGACTATTGCCCGATAATATTTAGGTTTATTTCTATTTAGTTAGGTTTTATTAAATATGTTTTGTTTATTTGTAAAGGGTTAAAAACATTGAATTTATTGAGGTTTTTTGTCTTTAAGATGGGGTTTTGTTGATGTCTTACTATTGTTGAAATAGAGGCGTTTCAAGTCCCGCCTTGAGTACAAAAGCTCCTAACATCGTTAGGAGCTTTTTTTATACTATTCAATTGTTAAATTCCAAGGGGTTTCCATTTTTATCGAGATATTGAAACCATGAACCGAATTATTCTAGAGCATGGTGTTTACACCTGTGTTAAAGTTGATGAGCGTTACCTTTTATAAGTACTGAACCTCTTGCACCATTATAAGCGATAGCACCCAAAAAATTCGCATTGGATGAGGTGGTAAACCTACATGAAGTATTTTCGTTGTTGTCCTATGAAGTTGACGACACCATGAAGATAATATACGACATTGATTACTCCAGAATAACGATGAACGAACTTGTAGAACGTCCTATTTATACTTTTGACATTTTAAAAAGACTCTTAAAATATTCAATTATGCCAAAGGATTTCTTTGGTTCTTTTGTTAAACTATTGTAATTACTTGAAAAACCATTTCCATATTTAATTAAAAAATTGATATAATCATTTTCATCGTTTGTCTCCCATGTAATACCAATTCTATTATATATTAATTCCCAAAAGTTTGGATTCGAATTTCCGATATGTAGACAATAATCTAAAAATGACTTTACGGTTTCTTCCTTACCATAAAGCAATTTCAATTCAGACTGTGAATTTTCAGTCAATTTAATAGACTCTATTAGTGATTTTTTATCATTTGGGTCTAGGTTTTTCAATTCAGAGACAACTTCTTCTGGATAAAAAAAGAAAAAGAATTGTGTTAATGAGGCACCATCTTCATCAGCATATCTATTGAACTCATCTAGTTTTCTATCATCTATATATTCTGTCGTATAAACTCTATAGGCAGTAGTTAATTTTAAAGCATTCAAAATGTCTATTAGGTCATAACCATCTAAAATTGAATAGCTATACTTTTCGAATTGCCCCAACTTCGAATTATTTATAAGTAAATCTGCATAAATTAAAATAATTTTATCGGCAGTATTGTAGGACATTTTAGGTATTGGCATAAAATCTATTTTATCGTTATAGAATATGAAAAGTAAATAGGATTTATTTATAAATGTCCTAAAGAGCCAACATAAGAGACTATACAAGTAATTATTGTTGTGTAGCCGAATAACAACCCAAACTCAATTTTACTTTTGAAACCATAAATAACTCCAGAGATAACAAATGGTAATATCAAAGTCCCCATAGTTGCACCAACAATTCTATATAAATCAAATGTCATACTTTTATTTGTTAAAAAAATGAATAATAATGCAGATATTAATGCCATTAAATAACCTTTATATTTTTTCATGATTTAGTTTTTGTAAGTTTACAACCAAGCTATTTTTGTTAGTATATCATCATAATGTGACTTATTTTTTTCATAGAATGTTCTTGGCATTGTTAAATAAAAATTGTACAATAAATTGTTTCTAATCACTCCATTTGTCAAGTTTATCATTGGATAAGAATATTTTCCATCACGAATAGAAAAATTACATTTCATATTTATACTTTTATAATTTTTCAAAAATGAAAGTTTTACAT
>CAISUR010000554.1 GCA_903888655.1 uncultured Bacteroidota bacterium
ATAAAAGAAATGGAAACATTATCCTATACCGAAAAATGCAAGGCTTACCATCACAATTATTATGTGGAGAACAAAGAAAAACTAAACCATATCCGTCTAGGTTCTTATCATCGCCAAAAATACGGTATTCCTATTGACATGTTAGACACCTATTTAAAAAACCGTTCTCTCTACAATTCAATTATGAAAAATAAAAATGATTTGGATTTAGATTTTATTACCTTTCTTTTAAAAAAGGAAGATATTTAGGAATATTTGAATTCTTTATTTTCTAAAATTAATTGTTTAATTTAGAAAATAATATAAAGTTTTTTTCTTTACAGTATATATAAAAGAAATGGAACCCCCCTCCAAAATAAGTTTAGCGATCTCCCATGTACCTTCCTTTATTGCAAATAAAAAATTTATAGAGCAAATACCATACCATTATGTAGAGCAACTTTCACAAAGTGACTGCTTGAAGGAAAAGTGGGATTTAACTAATTATAGTCACAAAAATGCTTCTCAGAATTTTATTAATGAGAAGGAACAGTTGAAGGGTTATCTTGAAAATTATAATAAAAAATTAAATGGCTTTGTAGTTAAATATAATAAGCCCAGACACAAGTGGGGGCGGGTTTTTCCTGCCAAATCCCTTGGGCTTACTTCCTTTGCCAAGAAAACTCGTAATACTCTTATTAAAGAATTTTATTATGATTTTGATTTATCAAACGCTCAACCTCAAATTCTAAGAAATATTTGTAAATCAAATGAAATTACTCATGATATTATTGAAAAATATTGCAATGAAAGGGAAACTATTATGGCCGATATTATTTCCGCCAGCAAAAATACTATTAATAGAGACGATGTTAAATCCCTAGTCATCCGTCTTTCTTTTAATGGTGGGTTTCTTAACTGGATGAAGGATTTAAAAGACGAAAATAACGAACCGATTGAATTTCCTGAGCCTATTATCGTGCAGAAATATTACAAACAAGTCAAAGAAATCTGTACTGCTTTAAAAATTGAAAATTTAGAGTTGTATAAAACCATGGAAAGGGTTAAACGCGAAAAGGGCGGCACTAACTTTATGGGATCATTCTTATCCACTTATTTGCAAGAATACGAACTCCGTATTGTCGAACATGTTTTGCAAAAAATATGCACAAAAACCAATATCTGTTCTACCGAGACTTTAAATTGTTATATTGCAACTTATGAATTTGATGGCTTAAAACTATTAAAAGAACGCGTTGATGCTTTTGGAGGCACTAATGCCGTTCTTGATTTGATGAACGAAGCTACCAAAGAGATCGGCTTTGATATTAATTGGGAACTCAAACCGATTGAAAAGGTTTATAATATTCAATTTACCGAGGAACCAAAATCATTAAAAGATATTAAAGAAGAAGAAAAAATAGCAAAAGAACACGAAAAAGAACTTTCCAAAGAAATCAAATTACGCGAAAAAACAGAAAAAGATACTCTTATTTACAATAAAAAACTAAAAGATTTGGAAGAACGTGTCAAAAATGAAAAAATTATTAGAATTAATAGCGACAGCGATGCCATTGATTATTTATATAAAAATTATACTAAAAAAATTATTAGAACAGACGAAGGCTGGTATGTTCGTATGGAGGGAGAGAATTGGTATTCTTATGGCGATATCTATGTTAAACAAATTATTAACAATTGCAATTTTTGTATGGGCGAAGGGTTATCTCTTTTCCCATACAGTCGCAATTCTACTGGCTGTAATAAAATTTTTGAAAAATTACAAAATTCGCCATTACTATTTCCAAAAGATAACGATTTTATCAACAATATCAATAATAATACAAGAGGCCGCGTTTATTTTCAAGATAAATATTATAATTTAAAAACCAAAACCTTTCATCCAATTGACGACGAGATTATTCCACTCGAATATATTAAAGAAGAAGCCCCCGATTTTTCTACTATTACTCCCGAGGATATTACTAACTTTGAAGACAAGGTTTTATCCGTTTTTGAAACCAAAGCAGACCAAACTTATTTCCTGAAAATTATTGGCAGAGGCGTTGGCGGCTTTAATAACGATAAAAAATGGTATTGCATGATAGGCAACCGTAATAGTGGGAAGGGTCTTATCCAAGAACAAGTCAAATCTTCGTTTAAGGGCTATGTTACATCCAGCGATCCGCCCATCATGAAATCTTTTAATACGGGCGATGCTAGTTCCATGCGTTGGCTAGTAACTACAAAACAACATACAAAACGAATTAATTTTACAAACGAGGCCAAAGCTATCCAAGACAAGCCCGTTGAATTAGATGGCGAAGTTTTGAAAAAATGCATTAGTGGAGGCGATGATGTTTTAACTCGTCTTCACTCTGGGAATGAATTTAATGTTAAAGTAAATACTACTACAATTATGAGTTTCAATAAATTGCCTTGCTGCAATCCCAAGGATGCTCTTTTAACTATGTACCCCATTAATACTCCTTTTAAATATGTAGATGGCCCTTTAATTGATGCTTTTTATAAAAAAATCGATATTAATTTAAAGCGCGAGGTCGAAACAAATATATTGTGGAAAAATATTTTCCGTAAATTAGTATTTGATGCTTTTACCGACGAAGCTATCGGTTTGAAAGATTTACCTTTATCTGCATCCGCTGAATACAATGACGTGATGGCTACCAATATGACCGAACCCGCCCAAATCTTGCATAACAATTTTATTATCGATTCAAAGGGATTTACTATCTACGAAAAGATAGAGCAATTATTTGCCCCTTCAAAATACAGCCGCGATAAACTTGCAAAATTTTTATTATCCAGAGGGTTTCTTGCTACGCAGCGCCGCCAAAAAATTAATAACAAGGATTGCCGCGTTAGGGGATACAGCGGCTTAAAGTTAAAGGAAAAACCAAAAGAAGTTGAAATTTCTTTGGATAATTTGGAAGAAATAAAAGATGAAGAGGATAAAAAGGAAGAAGCCGAAAATATTGATGAAGAATGTTAAAGAAATAAATGGCCCGGTTCTTTCTCCTGTCACGGGTGTCACGGAGGCACGGGCATTTTGGGGTCTTCTGTACATAGGCTTTTGTATTTTTATATATTTATAGCGTTTATCTGTAAAGCTTTACAGATAAATGACTTTTTTTTTATTTTTTTATTTTTTCTGGCATAGGGAAGAATAAAAAGGTCCGTGCCTCCGTGACATCCG
>CAISUR010000555.1 GCA_903888655.1 uncultured Bacteroidota bacterium
GCTTTCTTATACAACAATACCCAATCCGATTACTTTAGTTTTGCCATAGATCGACCTACCGATTATCTTTTTGATTACAACTACATCGGACGTTCAGAAAGTTCAGGATTATTCAGTCAAGAGTTTTATCTTTCTGAAGGGGGATTTAAATCGATGTTAATAAATCCGTATGCCAATCAATGGCTTACCACCTCCAATGTAAGTTTTAATATTTGGAACTGGGTAGAGATCTACGGTGACCTTGGAATTGTGAAAAGTAAAAATCTAGATCCAACTTTTATCTATGACAATGGTGTTCGATTAAACCTTGTAACAGATTATTTTGAGCTATTCTTCCCTGTATACTCTAATAATGGATGGGAGATTTCACAACCCAAATATGCCGAGAAAATTAGATTTACTGCTACCTTTTCGCCACAAATTTTAATTGGTTTATTTACTCGAAAATGGTTTTAAAAGCAAAAAAACCGAACTATTTTAGCATTTTGGAAAAAAAATAGAGTTTTTTTTTATTACAGTAAACATTTTCATCAACTTATATAAAAATATGATTTATAAAAAGTTAAAACATATTTAAATGATCTTTATCTTCTTTAAAATAGAGTTCGCAACTTGATTAAATTCGACCGAAATTGCTAATTTGTAGTTTGCAACCAAATAAAATACTGAAATTAAAACAGATTTTAAGACAATATTAATGATAGGAGAAATAGAGAATTTTCCAATGAAAATCGAATCATAATGAAAATCCCAAAAGTAGAATACTGAAAAACAGACCCCTATAATACCCAATGAATAGATTGTTTTAATAGTAAATGGATACAATTGCATTTTTTTTACAACAAAAACTAATTTGATTGTATTGTAAATTGCAACAGTAATTAAAGTTGCTAAAGCAGAACCAAAAATACCATAGATAGGAATCAATAACATATTTAATCCTATCATTAAAAAAACGGTGAAAACTCCAAAAAACAAAACCATTTTATAATATTTTGTATTGACAATAATGGAATTGTTATTTCCTAAAAGCACATCATAGAATTTAGATAAACCAATTAGAAATACTACACTCGTTCCACCTCCATAATTATTTGGAATTAAAAGATACAATTGTTTAATATTTAGGAAAATTAACAACATCAAAAAACCTCCAATTAATTGCAAATTGATGGCACTTTTTTTATACAAATCATCCAATTCATCCTGTTTCTTTTCTATGATCAGTTTTGCTGTTATGGGAGCTACAATTTGAGTCATCGCCCTACTCGGCACAGCAATTACTGTTGAAATAAAAATTGCCACAGCATATAATGCATTTTGACTAATATCCTTGTATTGAGGTATCATTACTTTATCAAAGTCAATTAACATGACGGCTACTCCACCAGAAACTATAATAAAAAAAGAATATTGAAAGATGTCTTTCAGATTTTCGGGAATCACAAATCTAAAAACAGGCATTTTGACTGAAAAAGCATACCATTTCATACCAACAAGTTGCGCGAAATAGGATAATGCAATTCCGTAAACACAAGAATCTTTTGTAATCCAATCAAAATGCACGGCTATTAACAAAAACATAATTACTAGTCGATATAATACTTCGCTAATAAAATTACCCGCCACCGATTTCATATGGACTTTTACCCAAGCATAGAAAATTTCAAAATAACCCATAAACAATCCCACTACCGGAATCAACCAAAAGAAAGGCTTTAAGGATGGGTTTTCAATCACCCAATTATTTGAAATTGGGGAATAAAACACATAAAAAATGAGGCTAATCGGTACAATTAACACCAAAGGGAAAAACAACATAAACGTTAAAAATTCTTCTCGTTTTTCTTCTGTTTTATAATGCGAAAAGAAACGAATCATGGTATTTTGAACGCCAAAAGCCATAAAAGGCATCATTAAGTTAGCCCCTGAAAGAATCGTTGAAACAATTCCATAGTGCATTTTTCCGAGGAAATTAGTGTATAAAAACAATGCATTAATAGCACCAATACCAAATCCGAAGAACGTGATAAAGGTATTTTTAATAGATTGTGATTGTACGATTCCCATAAAATGAATTACGAATTACGAAATATTAATTGTGATAACTGCTGAGTCAAACTCCTTCTAGAATACTGTTGTAATCCAATAGGATGAACGCGCAATTTCTTCTCTAAATATAATTCAAAATAAGACATAATTGTTCTTTTCAAATGCTGTTTTTCATCATAAGTAAAGAAAACTCCTGTATTTGTTGAAGTGATAATATCAGCAAAATCGGAATCTTTCGGTCCAATCGCAATTATGGGTCTTTCCGAAACCATGTATTCAAACAATTTTCCCGGTATAATACTTTTAGTTTCTAGCGAATCGATTTCTATCAATAGTAATACTTGGGATTTTCTTTGGTGTAGAATAGCTTCACTATGAGAAACATAGCCTAAATTAGTAGAATACGTATTGAGTTTAAAAGAGGTGATACTATCCAATATTTCTTGACTAATTTTTCCAATCAATTTTAATTGAAAATGATTTGCAAATAGGTCATTTTCAGCAATTAATTCTGCTAAAACTTCCCACAAAATTGTAGGATTTCTATCCGATAAAAACGAACCAATATGAGCCAGTGAAAATTTATCATCCAAAGGTTGTTTAGTAACATTTTCA
>CAISUR010000556.1 GCA_903888655.1 uncultured Bacteroidota bacterium
ATTTTTATTAATTCGATTAATTGTTGAAGCCGATTTATTATCATCATCCAACAAATCATTGTTTGCAGAGACAATTTTAACGATTTGGTTTTTAGTGTTAATTTGCTCTGTTTTGGGGGTTACTATTGTTTGTTGTTCATTATTTAGTTGTGCTTCTAATGAAAGAGCTACAAAAAATAAAAAATAATTATCCCCCGTTGTTTTTAATCGTACTGTTGCTTTTTGACTTGAATTGGCTAGCAACGTATTCGTTTGATTTGGAATAGTATAAATAAAATTATCATACCCTAAAGTATTCTTACTATCTGGAAATCTATTCATGAAATACTCGTCATCTATCGAAATGGAGCTATTAAAAAAATTATTTTCCTTTCTTGTAGAATTACTCAATACTTTAAAAGACTTTTCATCATTATACCCAAAGGACAACTGATCTCCAATAATATTGTTGTCTCCCTCTAGAGCTGCTCCTGCGATTTTTATTTTTTTTGGCCCGTTACTTGTTGATTTATTCTCCTCGAAAACAATATCTTGATTCGGTTTCTGAAGATTTACATTAGCAAAACCATCTTTAGTAATTATGTGTTTTTCGTTCATGTTTTGATCCTCATACACGATAAAAATAGTCCATCCTGCAGCGACACCTCCCTCTAACTTTCCTTGTGTTGCCTTAATGTTTGCAACCGTATAAACTCCTGTTGGAATAGGTAATTTCTTCACATAATCTGTTATATCTGCATAAACGGCATAAGGAGCAAACGATTTAATTTCATTTTCATTTATACCATCAAAAATAATTTCTCCAATGATTTCAACATATTCCTCTTGATTAGGAAACTTAATTTTTATAGTATTGATGGACTCTCTAGCTGAATCGTCGGCAATAAATTTATTCTCGCTTTTTTTAATTCCTGAATTATACTTATAGGTTGCAGACCAATAAAGTCCGGCATACAGAATTTTTTTGTTTTTAGGATTATCGTAATACAATTCGGCACTACTAGACGAAAAAGTGCTATCATCAGTATCAATATCAATATATTGCATTTGAAAATCATCATTGGAATTGGAAAGGTTGGTGCGATTATAATAAGGATTATTAGCCGTGTTATTGTAATCAACTCTATTTACAATATTGTTAGCAATACTAATCATGTCGCCCTTAATAGTCCCTTCGTATCTCGTCTTAAATGGAACTGAAAATTGAGCAAAAGAAACTGAAAAACCAAACAAAAAAATAACTGCTAAAAAGATTTTTTTTATCATTTTCCGCTTTATTATAAATTGGAGTTTTGATTTATAAAGTTCAAAGATAGTACAAACAATCCGATTAAAACCCAATTTAACCGATAAAACAAGCTTTCGCATAAGTTAATACGTCTTTTGTCTCTGTTTTTTGTAATTTTTTCTTCGGATAGTTGAAAAATGAAAATCAAATATTAAATACTTTCTGTTATCTTTGCTTATGCTTTTTTCAGAAATATTAGGTCACGAACACATCAAAAACCACTTGATTAAGAGTGCAAGTCAAGGAAGGATTCCTCATGCGCAATTATTTATCGGGACAGAAGGAACTGGAACGTTGGCCATGGCAATTGCTTATGCACAATATATCGTATGCCAAAATAAAGGAATTGATAATTCTGGTGAAAATGAAGCTTGTAATATCAAATTCAATCATTTGCAGCATCCCGATTTACATTTTGTTTATCCAACTGTTACCACCGAAGAGGTAAAATCAAAACCTAAAAGTATTGATTTCTTGCAAGATTGGAGACAATTCCTTAGTGAAAATCCTTATGGAGAATTGTCTGATTGGTATAAAGTTCTGGGCGTAAATAACAAACAAGGAGAAATTCGTGTTGATGATGCACAAGAAATTCTAAAAGCATTAGCCTTAAAATCTTTAGAAGGAAGCTATAAAATCATGATTATTTGGATGGCTGATAAAATGAATATTGCGGCATCCAATAAACTTTTAAAATTGCTCGAAGAACCAACAGATAAAACGGTTTTCATTTTGATTTCTGAAAATGAAGAAGATATAATTCAAACGATTCGTTCGCGTTGTCAAGTATTGCATTTTAATGGTTTACCCGAAAGTGTAATCACAGAAGCGCTAGTCTCACGAGAACATATTGATGAGAAATTAGCCTTTAAAATTGCGCATCAAGCCCAAGGAAATTATAATAAAGCACTACATATTTTAAAAGAAGACAACGACGAATTACCGTTTGAAAAATGGTTTGTAGATTGGGTTCGAGCCGCTTTCAGAGCCAAAGGAAATGCGGCAGCTATTCATGATTTAATTGCCTGGAGCGAACAAATTGCAGGATTAGGACGTGAAGCTCAAAAGAAATTTTTGAATTATTGTATTGATATGTTCCGTCAAGCGTTATTGCTCAATTATCAAGCTGAAAAGTTGGTGTATATGGAACCTTCTGTTGAAAATTTTAAATTAGAAAAATTTGCCCCTTTTGTAACAGGGAATAATATTTCTGATATTTTTCAAGAACTTTCAGATGCTTCCTATCACATTGAGCGCAACGGAAATGCCAAGATTATCCTGACGGATTTATCTATAAAATTAACTCGTTTGATTCATAAAAATTAAAAAATAGCATCATGAACAATACTGCCTCTGTTTTGGTCTTACTTTTTCTTGCTGTTACATTTATCATGTCAACACATGAAAAACTTTTTCATTGGACTGACACTATGGCTTGGATGAAACCCCATTTTGAAAATACAATTCTAAAAAATTATGTTCCTTTTGCCACCGGAATATTAGTGTTGTTCGAGATTGTAAGTAGCATTTTATGCCTTGTTGGAATTGTGGAACTTTATTTCTATGATGTAAGACTGTTTGGGTTTTATGGAGCTGTTTATTCTTGCATTACCCTTCTTTTTATGCTTTTTGGTCAACGATTAGCTAAAGATTTTGATGGAGCAAGAACTATTGCGATCTATTTTGTGATTGCGGTTTTGGGTGTTTTTTGGATGAGTTAAAACAAAGTTTAATAGTTTTTTAATATTTTTACATTTTATTCTCAATCATGAAACTCTCTAACAATCAAATTAATACTATCAAAGAATATTTTTCAAAGCAACCTGTTTTGAAAGCATATCTTTTTGGTTCTTATGTTCGTGGGGATGAAACCGAAAACAGTGATATTGATGTATTAGTAGAATTAGATTATACTCAACCTATTGGTTTAGAGTTTATTCAAATGCAGATTGACTTACAAAAGTTACTTTCCAAAAAAGTAGATTTAGTTTCTGCAAGAGGGCTCTCCAAATACATCAAACCCATTTTAGATAACGAAAAAGAACTAATTTATGCAAGATAGATTAGGAAATAGAATTCGTTTACTTCACATTATTGATGCAATAAATGAAATTGAAATTCTGATTTAGTTTGTTTTTTAATCATTAGGTATTTGAACAGAAATTGGTATTACATAATTACTTTTCACTTTTATACCCCTTACTAAAGCTGGTGAAAATCCTTTAAATTTTGATAATACTCTAATGGCTTCCTTATCTACAATAGGATTTAAACTCCTTATTATCTTTAAGTCACTAATATCTCCATTTTCGTTTATTATGAAACTTGTCATAACTTTGCCATTTAATCCCGGAATATCCGGCATCTTAAAATTGTTTCTCAAAAAAGAATAAAAGACTGTCATACCACCTTTAATCTCTGGCAAAGCCTCTATTGTATTATAATTGTATTTGATATTATTCTCATCAATGCTTGTGCCTCCAATTAAATTTCCTTCTTCATAATTTTCTTCAAATAAAAAATTATATTTTTCGCTTGATCCTTTCCAAATACCTTCTTTAAATCCATTTTCTATCTTTCCATTAGAGGTTGTAATTGTAATAAAACTATCTTTATCAACATATTCCCCAAATCCATCTTTAACTTTTTGATTATTATCTAAATCCCAAAAATTTATTATTTTAAGTTTTGAGTCTAATTTTTGATTTTCTTTAGACATTATAAATTCGCCTTCTAATTTCTTATTTCCATTTTCATACCAAA
>CAISUR010000557.1 GCA_903888655.1 uncultured Bacteroidota bacterium
CATTTATAGTTATTGTATTTAGTAATTTTGCATCATTATACCTCAAAACAATGAATCAATTTCCCAGATTTTCAGAATACAAAGTATTGTTTTACAGAATAGGTTTAGCCTATCTTTTTTATATGCTTGCTCGAATTTTATTTTTTGCATATAACTCGAGTTTGGTTAAAATAAATTCTTTTGTAGATTTTATTCTCCTTGCATACCATGGAATTGCATTCGACACTACTGCGATTTTATACATAAATGCATTGTTTATAGTACTATCGGTTCTTCCATTAGTAGTTAATACTAAAAAAGAGTTTCAAAAGTTTTTGTTTTACCTTTATTTTTTCACCAATTTAATTGCTTACGCTACTAATTTTGTTGACTTTATCTACTATAAATATACTTTTAACAGAAGTACGAGATCTGCTCTAGACTCATTAGAACACGAAACCAATAAGAGTTTACTTTTTTTGAATTTTCTGCGAGAATATTGGCATGTATTCTTCTTATTCTTTTTATGTGCCTTCCTGTGGATTTATCTTTATAAAAAAGTTGACTTAAAGTATCAAAAACCTTTTATTTCTATTAAATATTTTTTGCTGTCAACGGTTATTTTTTTAATTATTGCTACCTTAAGCATTGGAGGAATAAGAGGTGATTTTAAAAAAAGTACTCGTCCTATAAATATGGTTGATGCCAGCCGTTATGTTTCAGACGCCTCACAATCTGATTTTGTATTAAATACACCTTTTGCGATTTTTAGAACATGGGATGTTGATTCGTATCAAAAAGTAAATTTAGTTGATAAAACTACGATAGATGATTTAATCGCGCCCATAAAGCAATATCATAACAATCCAAAAACGAAGCCTAATGTCGTTATTTTTATATTGGAGAGTTATGCTAAAGAGTACATTAGTTCGTTTAATAAAGATACTAATATTCCAAATTACAAAGGATATTCGCCTTTTGTAGATTCGTTGGCACAGCATAGTTTAATCTTTACTCATGGATACGCCAATGGTTACAAATCAATTCATGCGATGTCGTCGGTATTAGCAGGAATACCGTCCTTTAAAGATGCTTTTACCTCATCTCCTTATCCCAAACAAAAGATAGAATCGTTGGTTTCTGTATTGAAAAGTGAAGGATACGATACTTCTTTTTTCCATGGGGCACCTAATGGTTCCATGGGATTTTTAGGTTTCGGAAATATTTTAGGTTTTGATCACTATTATGGAAAAAATGAGTACAACAACGATGCCGATTTTGATGGTTCATGGGGAATTTGGGACGAACCTTTTTTTCAATATTTTAATAAAACCCTTTCACAAAAGAAAGAACCTTTCATGGCGACTTTATTTTCGGTATCTTCCCACGAACCTTATGTAATTCCTGAAAAATATAAGGGAAAATTTCCTAAAGGAGATAATCCGATGCATCAATGTATTGGATATTCTGATTTTTCTTTGCGCAAGTTTTTTGATGCTGCTAAAAAAGAAGCGTGGTACAATAACACCATTTTTGTTTTGGTTGCCGATCATAATAATTTGATTTATTATCCAGAATATGGTAAAGATCAAAACTTTCATACCGTTCCTATTTTGTTTTTTACGCCAAGCGAAAAGTATAAAGGAGTCAATAAAGAATGGGCGCAACAAATCGATATTTATCCAACGTTATTAGACATGATTGGTTATGAAAAGCCTTTTAGAAGTTGGGGAAGAAGTTTGATTACTGACGATAAAATTAAACCTTTTGTAATGCGATATTCGTCAGATAATTATCAAATGATGAGTGGGAATTATATTTGTACTTTTGACGGACAAAAAGCAGTTGGTTTTTTTGATAAAGACGATAAAGAATTAAAGCATAATTTAATAAGTCATCGAAATGCTGAAATGAATGTGCTAGAAACCAGATGTAAAGCTTTTTTACAAGATTATATGGAGCGCATTATAGATAAAAAGTTAACTTCAAAAGATAAATAAGATGGGTATTAAAAAGAAACTACTTATTGCGGTAACGCTTGTGATTTTAGGAGTCACAGGAAAGTATGTTTATGACAGACATATCAATCATAATTTCATGACGATTACAGAAGGAAAAGTATATAAAAGTGGAGTGATTCCGCCTGATGAAATTGCTGAATATGTAAAGAAATACCATATTAAATCTATTATTGATTTGCGTTTTCCTGGTACTGGTGATGATGTAAATAATCCAGAAATCCCAGCTGAATTAACAGCTGAGAAAAATGCTGTAGCTAAAATCGACGGAGTAAATTATTTTAACAATGGTTCAGATCAAGTACCAAAACAAGAAAACTTAAATAGTTTTTTTAAAATAATGGATAATCAAGCTAATTATCCTGTGTTGATTCATTGTTATCATGGTATCGGAAGAGCACAATTATATTCGGCTATTTATAGAATAGAATATGAGGGATGGAGTACTGAAGAGGCTCGTCATCATGCAGCCTTTCCGTTTATGTTTAGTTCGTTTGCTGATGGAACTCCAAAAGGCGAATTCTTGAAATCCTACCATAGCCGAAAGCAATTGGCATTGGATAAAAAGTAATTTATATTGTTATTTTATTTACAACGCACT
Source organism: uncultured Bacteroidota bacterium (assembly GCA_903888655.1). Classification (GTDB taxonomy): domain Bacteria; phylum Bacteroidota; class Bacteroidia; order Flavobacteriales; family Flavobacteriaceae; genus Flavobacterium. The sequence continues at coordinate 2,599 of CAISUR010000557.1, forward strand.
AACTAATATTTGTTATTTATTGTTTTTTGGGGATAATAATAATTTTTTTGGTTAAAAAAATAGGATTGATACGTTAGTTTGTCCAGAACCTAATTTTTTTTTAAAAATTATA
>CAISUR010000558.1 GCA_903888655.1 uncultured Bacteroidota bacterium
CGGTTTCGCTGACTGTTTGGCTGTTGTTTTGGTTTCTTGTGCTTGCCCTACTAATGAAGCCAATAGAAAGAGTACACTAAAAGTATATTTGTACATGAACTTCATTTTCAGTTTCAAGATTAGGTTTTACTACTACAATATTTTTTATCCACGTTCCATCTGGTGTAAGCGGCTCTGTTTGCACTATTCCACTAAGAGAATTTAAGTTGAATAACGTTTTGTATCCACAAGCTCTAGAAATATAAACATTATTTCTAGAATAGTTAAATGTTAGAATATCCGTATTATCATTAGTTGCATCAGTATCAGCTCCATTTTGTATGAAGTACATAGTGGTAGTATCTTCTGTCGTTTTTAAAGGCACATAAATTCTAGTTACTCCGTTAAAACTAATTCCGGTAGTTAAAGGTGGAGCCACAATTCCGAGATTCGAAACTGCTTTTAATGTTGGAGTGGTAGTATTAATATCATAAAAATCAATTACTAATCGGGGAGTAGTAGCGGTAGCGGCATCGCAGATATCATCTTTCTCACATCCCGAGAAAGAGAAAGCAATAAGTAAAAACAAAAATATTTTTTTCATAATTTTTTAGTAATTAGTATTAGTAAATAGTGATTAGCAAAGACTATTTACTAATCACTTTTCACTATTTACTTACCTACGTTCCAAAAGTACAACATTTTCTACATGATGCGTTTGTGGAAACATATCTACAGGTCGCACACGTGTTACTTTGTATTGTTCATCCATCAAAGCTAAATCTCTCGCTTGGGTAGCCGAGTTACAGCTTACGTATACAATTTTTGGAGCGCCCGTTTTCAATAACATTTCTACTACCTCTTTGTGCATTCCGTCTCGTGGTGGATCGGTGATAATGACATCTGGTTTACCGTGTTGATTGATAAATTCATCGTTGAAGACATTTTTCATATCGCCCACATAAAACTCACAATTAGTAATTGCATTGCGTTTCGCATTTTCTTTTGCATCGGCAATGGCTTCTGGAACGGCTTCTACACCAATTACTTTCTTTGCTTGTTTAGCAACGAATTGCGCAATCGTTCCGGTTCCGGTATATAAATCATAGACTACTTCGTTGCCGGTTAATCCAGCAAAATCGCGAGTTATTTTGTACAACTCATAGGCTTGATTCGAATTGGTTTGATAGAAGGACTTGGCGTTGATGCTAAAATGCAATCCTTCCATTTCTTCTAGAATATAGTCTCTTCCTTTATAAAACTTAATATCTTGGTCATACAGTGTATCGTTGGCCTTACTGTTAATGACGTATTGCAACGACGTGATTTGCGGAAATTGCTCATAGATATGATCTAACAGCAACTCGCGATTGGCTTTGTCGTTTTCAAAGAATTGTATCAACACCATGATTTCGCCGGTAGAGGCGGTGCGCAGCATTAGCGTACGCAACAAGCCTTCATGATTTCGTGCATTAAAGAACGTCATGCCTTTTTTGGTAGCAAATTCTTTAATGGCATTTCGAATCGCATTGGAGGGGTCTTCTTGCAAATGGCATTTCTCAATGTCGAGAATCTTATCCCACATTCTTGGGATGTGAAACCCTAAGGCTGGTTTTTTACTTAAGGTTTGGTCTTCCGATTTGATTTCGGTTTCGCTTAACCAACGTGTGTCGGAAAAACCAAACTCCATTTTGTTTCTGTAAAAGAATTGTTTTTGAGAACCTAATATCGGTTCAAACTCGGGTAAATCAATTTTACCAATTCGTTTTAGGTTATTAAAGACTTCGTTGTTTTTGTAGAAAAGCTGTTGTTCATATTTCATGTTTTGCCATTTGCAACCGCCACAAGCACCAAAATGTTGGCACACAGGTTCGACTCTATTTTCGGAATAGGAGTGAAAACGAATGGCTTTTCCTTCATAGTATGATTTGCGTTTCTTTAAGGTTTGCACATCTACGACATCGCCGGGAACAACATTGGGGATGAATATTACTTGACCTTCGGGCGCTTTAGCCACCGAAACTCCTTTGGCACCGGCATCTAGCACGGTAACGTTTTCAAAAATAACTTTGTCTGTCTTCTTTTTTCCCATGAGGCAAAAATAAACTATTGAAATGTTTTTTGGATTGCGTTTAGGAAAAAATTATTGTTTTTTTGTTTCTATTAATATTACCGTCACTTCGAGTTATTTTATGATTTCAAAATGCTAGTTTTTGAATTAGAAAATTGTATCGAGAACTACTGTAATAATAGTGTTGCAGCAATTTTCACTCTTTTTTATTCCATAAATAATCCGCTACTTCCAGTATCAAACAACTGTTATTAAATACTTCTTTACCCATAAACTTTTCAGGAATGAACGACTTGACAAGTTTTGAAAAGTTAACATTATAACAATTAAAGTGTTGTCCGTTGTATTCAAATTCCCAAGGAAGATTCCAAGGAAGTGAGTTTTCATAATAGAACCTATTAATTTTAAGCGTTTCGTTATTTTGGTTTGTAATCTCAATTTTAAACCAATTGCTCGTTGTACTGGTAAAACTTTCTTTTTTATTTAAGATCGTTTCAATAATTGTATTATTTAACGTGTCAAGCTTAGCTGGAATAGAATAATAAAAATCTTTATCGACTTTTTTCTTTCTTTCAAAGTACTCGGTTTCATTACTTTTAAGTTTGTTTTCTACCATTTTCAAATAGTTCTTTTTATCACTTTCTGTAATTTGAAAATCTTTAAAAGTTGAAATTGCAGAAGGATTAGAGCTAATTTCGGTCAATACCTTTGTTAAGCTAGAAGCGCTAATTTTATTATTAAAGATGGTAGGCTTTTTTTCTTTGGAATTATTTGCAGTTGTCGTTGTTGTTTCAAAAATGGAATCATTTACTCTTTTATAACATACTTCATTAGAGACATAATGAAAACAACCATGACTACCAGAGTTTATTATTAATGTTTTGATGGGAGAAGCTAAAAATGTTTTAAGTGGTGTTTGTGGAAAATATAATTTGGAGGTGTGGTCACTCAAAGAATAGATATAATTATTTTTGCTACCGTCCCAAAGTATCGCAATACTATCGTTTACTAGTTTTAAGTCGCGCACATAAAAGTCAAGTGCATTTTCTCTATACCAATCCCGTTTGTTGTCGTCAGCTAAATAGATTTGATTTCCACTTGTACCCCAAACCAATTTTGTCCCTTCCTTTATGATTATAGGTTCTTCAATTTTTTTGTCCGTTGTGTATGGAATAGAACGGATCATTCCATTTTTATTTATTTTATATATTTCGTCATTGTTAGATATAACGAACAACGAACCATTGACAACTTTGATATCAATAGGATAACTGGAAAGCTTTTTGTCTGTTAGCAATTGAAATTCGGTTGGTGACGTAAACGAATAAATTTCCATACTATCACTAATTGCAAAAAGAGTTTTTGAATCGTTGTCTAGTTCAAAGTCATAAATTTTTATTGGAAAGGATTTCCAGTCGATAGTGTCTCTTTCGGTGTAATAAATATGTCCGTTCTGATTTGCAACAATATAATTTTTCCAAATTAAAACCTTCTCAATTTTATCATCTGAATTTTCATACTTTGGACTATACTTTTCTTGATCGTTTGGAGTTTCTATTTTTTTGCTTGACTCCCAATTGTCAGTGGTAGTGTATATGTCGTTGTGCAGTGCTCCGGATACTCCCGTAGTTGAATTAATCATAAAAATACGATGCATTCTTAACGAGGAATCAAAAGGTGAGTTTAATTTTTCCCAATGTGTTCCAAAGTCTTTTGAAAAGAAAATTTCTCCCGATGAGCCACCCATCCATGCATTTCCTTGTTTGTCTACAAAAACATTGTATATCCAAGAATCTCCTCCAAAGTCAAGAAGTTCCCATGTTGTACCTGCGTTTTTGGTCAAATAGTAGCCGTTCTTTTTGTCTCCATCTTTACTTACCGATATATAACCAGTCATTATTGCGGTGTCTTTATTGAAAAAAGATATTCTTTCAAGGGATGGGTTCCCAAATCCATTTTCGTCGGTTGATTCAAAAATAGGTTTTCCATAATGCCAAATGGAGTCTATATTCTCTGTGTAATAGGTATTTCCAAGAGCTGTCACCAACCAAATTTTATCATCAGGAGAAACAGAAATTTCATTAACTCTTCCTTGTATGTCAAGTTCAGCTCGTCTATCTTTAGTTTGTCCAAAAAAAGTTGTGGTAAAAAGTAATGTAAATATGGAAATGGTGTGTCTCATAATTTATACAGTCATAGTTTCATCTAAAAAAATGGGATTTAAAACCCAAAGTAAACTTTAAATTAAACGTTAAAACCCTTAGTATCGTATAATTCTAGCTACCATACGAATTTTATCGCTGGTATAAATGTCAAATTTGTAACCAGCTACGCAAAGTACTCTCGTTAAGCACTGAGCTCCGCAAATCTCTCCTGACTTTGCGCTATGATGCTTTTTTAAAATTTAAATCATATTAAATATATAAAAATTCCGTGACGTCAAGCGCCACTTAATGAGCTTATCGCAAGAACACTTAGTTCAGTTAATGTCGAGCTATAATTCCACTTATCACCAGCAAATTTCAACTCGTTAAAAGTTGAATTTTTTTAGTAAGTTTGCTTAAAGTGATGCTGCGAAAGTTTTGTAAATCAACATAATTTTTACATTTAAATTAAACCATTATGAAAGCTACAGTATTCTTATTCTTATTGGTAATTGCATCTGGTTTTTCGCAAGAAAAAATCGAGGTTTTCTTTGATTTTAATGCATCCGATCTCAACCCAAGTGCTACCGCAGTGCTTCAAAAATGGATTCAGGAAAATCAGAATTGTGTGGTCACAAAACTGGCAGGTTATTGCGACTTTGTTGATAACAGTGCTTATAATAAAGAGTTGTCTGCTAAACGCATCAATGCGGTGCTCAACGTATTAAAAGAACATAATATCACGATAAGTAATGAAGTGACCCTAGTTCCTGTTGGAAAAGAGTTTAAGCAATCGAAAATTCAAGCGGAAAATAGAAAAGTGGTTGTTTATTATGAAAAAGAAAAAACGGAAGACCAATTAGCCACCAAAATTAAAACGTCTAAAAAAGGAGATGTCATCAAACTTAAAAATATTTATTTCTATAATAATTCTGATAAGACAGTGCCAAAGTCGGAACCTACTTTAAAAGAACTATTGGGCATTATGACTGCCAATCCGCGATTAAAGATTGAAATTCAAGGACATATTTGCTGTAAAAAAATGACCGATCCCGATGAAATTTCATCGGCAAGAGCGAAAGCCATTTATAATTATCTCATTAAACACACCATTGATAAAAAGCGCTTAACCTACAAAGGGTATGGCGTTTCCCGACCAGTTCATCCTATTCCAGAAAAAAACAAGCAGGAAGAAGATGATAATAGACGCGTGGAGATTATGATTGTGGAGAATTAGTTATTAGTTATTAGTTATTAGTCCTTGGTGAATAGAATAGCAAGTATTAGACATTAATTAGAGGGAATTTATAACTCAAAACTCAAAACTTTCATCTCATAATTTACAATTTACAACTTACATCTGATTAGTGAAAAGAGTATGAATTTACTATATTTGCACCACAACATATACCCTGAACTTGTCGAAGGGCAACTAACTACAACCAATGAGTTCTGACAACAGCCAACGCTACGCCATGCGCGGAGTTTCTGCCTCTAAAGAAGATGTGCACAACGCCATCAAGAATATTGATAAAGGATTGTTTCCAAATGCATTTTGCAAAATTGTTCCCGATTATTTAACCCATGACGATGACTATTGTTTAATCATGCATGCCGATGGTGCTGGTACAAAATCGTCTTTGGCGTATATGTATTGGAAAGAAACGGGAGATATTTCGGTTTGGAAAGGCATTGCCCAAGATGCGTTGATTATGAATATCGACGACTTATTATGTGTGGGCGCTACCGATAATATTTTACTTTCCTCTACTATTGGGCGAAATAAAAATCTAATTCCGGCCGAAGTGATTTCGGCAATCATCAACGGAACCGAAGAATTAATTGCTGAATTGAAAACTTTTGGTGTTACGATTCATTCTACGGGTGGCGAAACGGCAGATGTAGGCGATTTGGTGCGCACGATAATTGTAGATTCTACCGTTACTGCTCGAATGAAACGTTCCAAAGTTATTGATAATGCCAATATTAAAGCGGGTGATGTTATTGTAGGATTGGCTTCTTTTGGTCAAGCCAACTATGAAAAATCGTATAATGGTGGCATGGGAAGTAACGGATTGACCTCGGCGAGACATGATGTTTTTGCTTCTTATTTGGCTGAAAAATTCCCAGAGAGTTATGATAGTTCGGTTCCTAAAGAATTGGTGTATTCGGGGAATGTAAAATTAACTGATGCTGTAGCCAATTCACCTATTGATGCTGGTAAACTGGTGTTATCGCCAACGCGAACGTATGCGCCTATAATCAAATCTATTTTGGATCAATACTCGTCAAGTGAAATTCATGGAATGGTGCATTGCTCGGGTGGTGCACAAACTAAAATATTACATTTCTTACCTGCCAATAAAGAAGGGATGGCTAATGTGCATGTCATAAAAGATAACTTATTTCCAGTGCCTCCTTTATTTCAATTGATTCAAGAGCAGTCTAAAACCGATTGGAAAGAAATGTACCAGGTGTTTAACTGCGGTCACCGAATGGAATTGTATGTTCCGCAAGAAATAGCTGATGATATTATTGCAATCTCTCAATCTTTTGGAGTAGCGGCTCAAATTGTGGGCAGGGTAGAAGCGAGTGAACACAAAAAACTCACTATTGAAAGTGCGTATGGGAGGTTTGAGTATTAATTATTTTCAGGATAATTAAATTTGTGTGTAATAAAAATTGTTATAAATAATTTTTGTTTGCAAATTGAGAACTTTTTAGTATTTTTGTTTTATGAAAATCCTTGTAAAGAAAACAATTCTATATTACATTGATAGATATCCATTAGCAAAAACGCAATTGCTAATTTGGTATAATGAGTTTTTAAAATCGGATTTCAATAATTTTAATGAGTTAAAACGAGTTTACGGAAATGCAAGTATTGTAAATAGTGAACGAGTAGTTTTTAATATCAAAGGGAATGATTTTCGATTAATTGTTTCGATTAATTTTTTACAAGCTGCGTGTTATGTCATTTGGTTTGGTACGCATCAGGATTATGATAAAATTAATGCGAATACTGTTGCTTTTGATACAGCAATCTTAAACTTTAAAAAGCTATAGCTATGAACTGGAAAGTATTAAAAACAGAGGAAGATTATAATAAAGCTTCTATTAGATTGATGGAGATATTTCATGTAGCTCCCAATTCACCTGAAAGTGATGAGTTAGAATTATTATTAGTTTTAGTAAAGGA
>CAISUR010000559.1 GCA_903888655.1 uncultured Bacteroidota bacterium
TATTTCAGGGAAAATTAACTTCTGATGCCGCAAGAAACAACATTAAAAAAGCACTCCAAAATAACCTGCCCTTTAAAGAAGTTATTGTGAACTATAAAAAAGATGGAACTACTTATTTATGTGAAATTGAAGCATATCCAAAATTTAATAAAAAAGGAGAATTAATCAATTATATAGCTTTTGAAAGAATTGCTTCTTAATTCAAAGTCCATGCTCCGATTTTTTAAAATCATACCATCATTACTATTTGTTTTTACTTTTGTGCAATGCAAAAAGGAATCTGAGTCAAAAACAAAATTAGTGCCTAAAAACGAGGTAACTTATGCTAAAGGATTTTCAATAATACAATATGAAGGCTATTCGGTAGTAAAAGTGTCAAATCCTTGGCCAAAGGCTAATAACACTTACACCTACATTCTAAAAGAAAAAAATGGAAGGATTCCCGATAGTTTAAAAAGATTTACTACCGTTACTGTTCCCTTAAAAACTATTGTGGTTACTTCTACAACGCACATTCCTTCATTAGAAATGCTTGGTGTAGAAAACACGTTGGTTGGATTTCCTAATTTGAATTACATTTCTTCTGAAAAAGTTCGCACTTTAATTGAAGCTAAAAAAATTAAAGAATTAGGCACCAATCAATCATTAAATACGGAAGTACTAATTGAATTACAGCCCGAAGTAATCATTGGATATGGGTTAGATAATAGCAATCCAACGTTAGATAATTTAGAGAAAAACGGATTAAGGGTTTTGTTGAACGGAGATTGGAATGAACAAACTCCTTTAGGAAAAGCGGAATGGATAAAATTCTTTGGAGCCTTGTATGGCAAACAAAATCAAGCGAATGAAATTTTTAGTAAAATCGAAAAAGAGTATTTGAACACGATTGAAATTGCTAAAAGATCAACCTCAAAACCAACCATTTTGGCGGGTGATATTTTTGAAGGAAAATGGTATTTACCAAGTGGAACCAGCTGGGGAAGCCAAATTTTGAAAGAAGCCAATTCCAATTATCTATGGCAAGAAACTACAGGAACAGGAAGTTTAGCATTATCTTTTGAAACGGTTTTTGAAAAAGCAAAAAATGCCGATTTTTGGATAACTTCTGGACAGTTTACTACTTTAAAACAAATGCTCGATGCCAATCCACATTATGCACAATTTAAAGCTTTCCAAAACAAAAATATCTATTCTTTTGCTGGAAAAAAAGGAAAAACGGGTGGTGTTTTGTATTACGAATTAGCACCCAATCGACCTGACATTGTTATAAAAGATATCGTTAAAATTTTACATCCTGAATTATTAGTGGGTTATAAACCGTTTTTTTTTGAAAAATTGAAGTAAGTTTTGTCACGAATTAAATTGTGTTTAAATTTCACTAATTTTTCTCAACTTTGCAGTAGTTCAAAACCTTAATGAACCTTAATTTTTTAATGGTTTAAAACCTAAAAAATGCTCAAAACACGAAATACAATTCTTTTTTCAACATTGTCATTGACATTGCTATTGACCTTGTTATTGAATATTTCGTTTGGGCAAGTTGCTATTCCTTTAAAAGAAGTTTTGAAGAGTTTGTTGGGTTCACATGCGAGCAAGGATACTTGGGAATACATCATTTTTAACTTCCGATTACCCAAAGCTATAACCGCTATTTTAGTTGGAGTTGGATTATCGATTGCAGGTTTATTGATGCAAACCTTATTCCGAAATCCGTTGGCTGGACCTTATGTTTTAGGATTGAGTTCAGGTTCGAGTTTAGGCGTTGCTTTTATGATTTTAGGAGCAAGTTTATTGCCGACATTTCTTTCTCAAATTATACTTTCTTCCTACGGAATTATTTTAGCTTCTTGTATAGGAAGTTTTCTTGTGATGCTATTGGTTTTAATAGTTTCCAGAAGACTTCGAGACACCGCAACCATATTAATTGTTGGATTGATGTTCAGTAGTTTTACAAGTGCAATAGTTTCGGTTTTAACCTATTTCAGTTCAGCAGAAAAATTGCAGAAATTCACTTTTTGGAGTATGGGAAATCTTGGCAATTTGTCTTGGCAAAATATTTTCATTTTGTTTATTTCGGTTTTAATCGGGTTGCTTTTGAGTATCATTTCTATCAAATCATTAGACGCTTTATTATTAGGTGAAAATTATGCTAAAAGTTTAGGTTTAAACATTAAAAAATCAAGATATAGTATCATCATTGCCACGTGCATTTTAGCAGGAAGTATCACCGCTTTTGCAGGTCCAATTGCTTTTGTGGGACTGGCAGTACCGCATTTGGCAAAATTGCTTTTTCAAACAAGTAATCATAAAATATTGTTTTGGAGTACAATTTTAATTGGTGGTATTTTGATGCTTTTTTGTGATATGATTTCGCAATTACCTGGATTGGATTTTACACTGCCGATTAATGCAATAACTTCGTTAATTGGTGCGCCAATTGTGATTTGGTTGTTGGTTTGGAAAAAGAATTTAGTTTGATAAATTTTACCACATAGATTCTGTGTTTAAAAAATAAAAAATGAGTAACAACAACATTCTTTCCGCTTCAAATTTATCAATTGGTTATTCAACCAAAAAGAAAAAAATTGTTATTACTTCTGATCTAAATCTGAATTTACAAGCAGGGAAATTGATTAGTTTGGTAGGTGCCAACGGAATTGGAAAATCAACCTTATTGCGAACACTTTGTGGTATTCATAAACCTATTTCTGGAACTGTATCTTTGAATGAAAAAGACATTCAAAGCTTTGATTCATTAGCTTTAGCACAAAATTTGAGTTTGGTTTTAACCGAAAAATTACCACCAAGTAATTTAACGGTTTTTGAATTAATTGCACTTGGAAGACAGCCTTATACAAATTGGTTAGGCAAACTTTCTGAAGAAGATTTAGAAAAAGTAAATCAAGCGATGCAACTCACACAAATTGAATCTTTATCAGATAAAAAACATTTTGAAATCAGTGATGGACAATTACAAAAAGTTTTAATTGCAAGAGCTTTGGCACAAGATACGCCGTTAATAATTCTTGATGAACCAACAACA
>CAISUR010000560.1 GCA_903888655.1 uncultured Bacteroidota bacterium
TATATCCAAACAAACAATTACCGAAATTTTTGGAGAAAAATATTTTACCAAAAGATAAAGTTGAAAATTCACTGTTGTTAAAAAAATTACTTCAAAATCAAAATTTTACAATACTAAATCAAGACATCAAAGGCAATTATCATTTTAATGGAAATTTCCATAATGACAATGACTTAAAAGCGGCTTTAGAATTGTTGAAAAAGGATGAGAATTATAAAACTTTAGTAGAAAATGAATCAGTAGCTATTTTACAAATTTTCGAAGAAGTGTTCAATCATAAAGCTTTTACTGGAAGATCTGGAACATTTTATGGCTACGAAGGATTAGGTTCTATTTATTGGCATATGGTTTCTAAATTGCATGTTGCAGTTCAAGAAGTTTGCATAAAAGCTATAAGCGATAATGAAGATTCCAATACGATTAGCGGATTAATTTCGCATTATCAAGAAATCGGAAAAGGAATTGGTGTTCACAAATCACCATCTGTTTATGGTGCATTTCCGACCGATCCTTATTCACATACACCATTCTACAGAAAAGCACAACAACCCGGAATGACAGGTCAAGTTAAAGAAGATATTTTGACTCGAATTGGGGAATTAGGAATAAAAGTAAACCAAGGAAAACTTCAATTTCAACCAAGTATATTAAGCGAAAATGAATTTTTGACTCAAAGTCAAGAAGTTTGTTTCATCAATGTTGAAGGTTCAAAAAATAATATCATATTAGAAAAAGATAGTTTGGCATTTACTTATTGTCAAGTTCCAATTATTTACACAAAATCTACAACTAATCAAATGGAACTGTTTTATAAAAATGGAACTAGCGAGATAGTTAACTCTTTAGCATTAGATATAGAAAAAAGTAAAAAGGTGTTTCAACGAACTGGTGAAATAGTCAAAATTAATGTGTCAATCAATGAGGGTTTAGTATCGTAATGAAAAAAAATGGCTACATAGTATTTCTGCTGCTGCTATCTTTTGTTAATAGTAATCTTTTTGCGCAAAATTCAAAAGAAGTTACGGCCAAAATGATATTAGGGAATCCAAAATATCAAGGCATGTGCTATGGTGGTTATAGAACAAATACTAGAGATGTAGAACCGACTATTTCTGATGTTAAGGAGGATTTGAAAATTTTAGCAGCTATAAATATTAAAATAATCAGAACCTACAATCTGCATCATGAGGAAATACTAAATGTACTCAAAGCCATAACTGAATTAAAAAAAGAGAACCCAAAATTTGAAATGTATGTGATGCTCGGCGCATGGATAGATTGCAAAAATGCTTGGACAGAATTTCCTCCAATTCACGAGGAAGAAAGTCAGCGTAATGCAATTGAAATTCAAAAAGCAGTAGAACTAACCAATCAATATCCAGAGATTATTAAGATTATTTCAGTCGGAAACGAAGCTATGGTGAAATGGGCAACCAGTTATTATGTTACTCCAGCTATAATTTTAAAATGGGTGAATCATTTACAAGAGCTAAAGAAACAAGAAAAATTACCCAAAAATCTGTGGATAACAAGCTCTGATAATTATCTTTCTTGGGGCGGAGGTGATGCACAATATCATACTGAAGATTTGAATCAATTGATTAAAGCGGTCGATTTCATTTCTATGCACACGTATCCAATTCATGACGAACGTTTCTTCCCAGAAATTTGGGGAGTTAAAGAAAACGAAGCAAATCTTTCCGACAAAATGAAAATTGACGCTGCTATGGTACGAGCCAGAGATTATGCCATTTCACAATATAACAGTGTTGTTAATTATATGAAGTCGATTGGAGTTGATAAGCCAGTTCATATGGGTGAAACGGGTTGGACAACAATTGATGATGTGTATTACGGAGAAAAAGGTTCTAAAGCAGCTGACGAATACAAAGCAGCTCAATACTATAAATTGATGCGTGAATGGTCAAATAAACAAAAAATCACTTGTTTCTATTTTGAAGTTTTTGATGAAAACTGGAAAGATGGCTCCAATCCAAATGGGTATGAAAATCATTTTGGATTATTCAACTTGCAAAACCAAGCCAAATTTGCGCTTTGGGATAAAATTGATAAAGGTGTTTTTAAAGGTTTGACTCGAAATGGAAAACCAATTACAAAAACCTATGAAGGAAATGAAAAGGCTTTATGGCAAGATGTTAAAGTTCCAAGATTCATTAATAAACAAAATTAGTAATGGGTAAAATGCATTTTAAAATAAACTTTTTTAAACTTTTGATAATTACTATGGCATTATCATTAAACAGTTGTGTGAGCACTAAAGAAATGAAAGTAGAAGTTTATGAAACTTCGGCTAATGGGAATTCATTACTAGAGATAACCGATTTTTCAAAAGATTCTAATCCAATAACAATAACATTAAATCCAGAAGAAAAATTTCAAACAATTACCGGTTTTGGTGGCGCTTTCACAGAATCATCGGCATATTTGGTTAATAAATTAAGCGTAGCAAATCGTAAAAAAATAATGGATGCTTATTTTGGTGTTGATGGAGCCAATTATTCGTTGACTAGAACACATATCAATTCCTGTGATTTTTCTTTAAAACACTATGCTTATGCGATGGTGGATGGTGATAAAAATTTAGAGCATTTTTCTATCGAAGAAGATAAAAACAACAATTTAATTCCAATGATTTTGCAAGCCAAAGCAATTTCTAAAGAAGGATTTAAAATCATAGCATCGCCTTGGACTTCACCACCATGGATGAAAGACAATAAAAATTGGGTTGGCGGAAAATTATTACCTGAATATTATGATACTTGGGCATTATATTTTTCAAAATACATTGATGCTTATAAAAAAGAAGGTATTGATATTTGGGGAGTTACTGTAGAAAACGAACCTCACGGAAACGGAAATAATTGGGAAAGTATGCTTTTTTCTCCTCAAGAAATGACCAATTTTGTTCAAAATCATTTGGGTCCAACATTAGAAGAGAAAGGTAAATCCAACATCAAAATTCTAGGTTACGACCAAAATAGAGCGGGAATAAAAGAATGGGTTAATGAAATGTACAAAGACGAAGCTTCATCTAAATATTATTCAGGAACCGCTATTCACTGGTATGAAAGTACTTATGAGGTTTTTCCAGAAGATTTGCAATACGCACACAATAAAGCACCTAATAAATATCTGATTCAAACCGAAGCATGTGTCGATTCTGAAGTGCCCCATTGGCAGGACGATGCTTGGTATTGGAAAAAAGAAGCCACCGATTGGGGTTGGGATTGGGCATCCGAAAAAGATAAATATTTACACCCAAAATACGCACCCGTAAATCGTTATACAGTTGATATTATTGGTTGTCTTAACAATTGGGTTGACGGTTGGGTTGACTGGAATATGGTTTTAGATACAAAAGGCGGTCCGAATTGGTTTAAAAATTGGTGTGTAGCTCCAGTTATTGTTAATCCAGAAACCGACGAAATTTATTTCACGCCTTTATTTTATGTGATGTCTCACTTTAGCAAATTTATGCGACCAGGTGCCATAAAAATTGGCTGTACAATTGACCATAAAGAATTAGTTGCAACGGCTGTAAAAAATCCTGACAATTCCATTGCAGTTGTAGTTTTTAATCCAACGGATAAAATTCAAAATTTAGAAATAAAATTAACAAACCAAACTAAACATATTTCCATTAATGCAAAAGCTTTGCAAACAGTGGTTATTAAACCTTAATAAAAACTATGGAAGATTTTCAAACAAACAAACCATTTCCAAAATCAACTAGAGATAAAGTGCCATTTGGTCAAAAAGCTGCTTTTGGCGCAGGCCATTTAGTAAATAATCTATTTCCCGGAGCTTTGGGTGTTTTTTCATTCTTTTTGCTCACCGCTTTTGGAATGGATCCGCTTTTAGCAGGAATATTAGGAGGACTACCTCGAATTTATGATGCTATTATTGATCCAATTATTGGGCATATTTCTGATAATACTGCTTCAAAATGGGGAAGAAGAAGACCTTTCATTTTTATTGGTGCAATTTTGAGTGGTTTGTTCTTTATTGTTTTATGGCAGTTAGATCCAAAGGATTCACAAATGTATAATTTTTGGTATTTTCTAATTTTTTCTTTAATATTTTTAACGGGTAATGCATTATTTGCTACACCTCTTATTGGTTTGGGTTACGAAATGACTTCCGACTATAAAGAAAGAACACGCCTCATGGGTTTTTCTCAAACTATTGGTCAAATTGCTTGGATGATTGTGCCATGGTTTTGGGTTATTATTGCAGATCCAACTATTTTCAAAACACAAGCCATTGGAGTTCACAAATTGTCAATTATAGTGGGGGCTATTTGTATAGTTCTTGGTATAATGCCTGCTCTTTTTTGTAAAGAAATGGATCAAACAAATCTTCAAAATAAAGGAAAAGGTACTAAAAGTTTATTTAGTGAACTTTTAGGACTTTTTAAAAGTATTGGACAAATTTCTAAAAATAAGTCGTTTATGAAATTATGTGCCGCTACTTTTTTAGTTTTTAATGGTTTTCAAATGGTGGCTTCTTTTAGCTATTTTATCATAGTTTTTTACTTGTTCAAAGGTAATTTTGGATTAGCAGGAACATGGCCAGCGTGGTTTTCAACTATTAGTGCCGTTTTCATAGCATTTTTGATTATTCCTATCGTAACAATAATTTCTAATAAATTTGGAAAAAGAAATGCCTTTATTATTTCTACGTTTCTATCAATTTTAGGATATGGAATGAAATGGTGGGGATTCAATCCAGAGAATCCTTGGTTAATGTTTATTCCTGTTCCTTTAATTGCTTTTGGATTAGGTGGATTGTTTACCTTAATGATGAGTATGACTGCCGATGTTTGTGATCTTGATGAATTAGAAAATGGTTTACCAAGAAAAGAAGGAACTTTTGGAGCAATCTATTGGTGGATGGTAAAATTAGGTCAAGGACTAGCTTTAGTATTAAGTGGCTGGGTTTTAAAAATTATCGGTTTTGATGCAAGTGTAGCTGTGCAAAGTAGTGAAACCTTAACCAATTTGAGATTATTCGATATATTTATTCCTGTTATTACAGCAGCTATCGCAATATGGGTGATGTGGGATTACAACTTATCTGAAGAAAAAGCTAAAGAAATTAAAGAAAAATTAATTGCGAAAAGAGGCGAATTGTAAAATTTTTAAATTTAGAACTAATGTCTTTCAGAAAAGAACACTTACATCCTATATCTAATTTTGATTATTCAAATCAAACGGACTATTCCAACGGTTTTGATTTTGAAACGACATCTCCCGAAGCGTTAAATCTCCTTTTTGGTGATGTATTCAAAGAAGGAATGCATGGACTTTGTTTTAGTCTTTATGAAGACGGACAAAAACCTGGTGATATTATTTCTGAAGAGCAAGTTCGTAGACGAATGGAAATTATTGCCCCCTACACTAAATGGGTACGATCTTTTTCGTGTACAGAAGGTAACGAATTTATTCCAATCATCGCAAGAGAATACGGAATAAAAACATTAGTTGGTGCTTGGTTAGGTGATGATCCAGAAGTTAACAAGCGTGAAATAGAAGGATTAATTAAACTTGCTAAGGAAGGTTTTGTAGATATAGCAGCAGTAGGAAACGAAGTAATGTATCGTAAAGATTTATCTGAAGATGAACTTTTAGAATTTATAAAAAAAGTTAGAGATGAAATTCCTACTACGATTCCTGTTGGATATGTAGATGCTTACTACGAATTTACAATAAAACCAAGAATTACAGAAGCTTGCGATATTATTTTAACCAATTGTTATCCTTATTGGGAAGGAAGTAATATTGATTATTCATTGGCTCACATGAAAAGTATGTATCATCAAGCGAAGAGTGTTGCTAATGGAAAGAAAATAATAATTACAGAAACAGGTTGGCCAAGTCAAGGCGAAAGTTTTAAAGATTCGCATCCTTCAAGAGAAAATGCTATAAAGTATTTTATCAATTCACAACTTTGGTCACAAGCAGAAAATATTGAAATCTTCTATTTTTCTTCTTTTGATGAATCATGGAAAGTAGGAGCAGAGGGTGAAGTAGGTGCTTATTGGGGCATTTGGGACAAAAACGAAAAACTGAAATTCAATGAATAGCTACGAAGCATTAGGTTTAAAACCCGGAAGAGCTATCTGTTATTCGGGCTTCCGAGAAGGACAATCGCCAGCTGGAATTTATCCGTCTTATGAAGAAGTTAAAGAAGATTTACTTTTATTACAAGACCAATGGGACTATTTACGACTATATGATTGCGATGCTCATGCGGAAACTGTTTTGGAAGTAATTGAAAAAGAAAATTTATCTTTTCAAGTAATGTTAGGGGCTTATATCGTAGCCGAAATGAATAATTTTGGTTGCCCATGGGGGGGTGGTGTTTACACCGAAGAACAACTTTTTGAAAATAAAATAAAAAATAAAAATCAAATTCAGAAGTTAATACATTTTGCCAATAAATATCCGAATATAATTTGCACAGTATCAGCTGGAAATGAAGCTTGTGTTGATTGGACCGATCATTATGTTTCCGTTTCAAGTGTCATTGACTATGTGAAACTAATTAAAGAAAATTGCAAACAACCTGCAACTTTTTGTGAAAATTATGTTCCATGGTTAAGTAAATTAAAACCTTTGGTTGATGTAGTTGATTTTATTTCGATTCATACTTATCCTGTTTGGGAATATAAAAATATTCACGAAGCTTTAGATTATACGAAGGAGAATTATTTTGCAGTGGCAACTATGTATCCCAATATTCCTGTGATAATTACAGAAGCAGGATGGGCAACAAATTCAAACGGTCGTGGTATCGAACCTCATAATGTAAGCGAAGAAAACCAAGAAATTTATTGTAATGATTTATTAAATTGGACGAATGAAGACGGAATTTTATGTTTTTTATTTGAAGCTTTTGACGAATCTTGGAAAGGCTCACCTGAACCTCTGGAACCAGAAAAACATTGGGGAATTTATAAAATTGATCGATCTCCAAAATTAGTAATGCAACAAAAATACAGTATATAAATTAATTCAATAATAGTTTACTTGTAATTAAAATGTCAAGTAATTTTAAAAATTTTAAATCATGAAAAAGATTACTTCTTACAAATTACTATTCTTGTTTCTTCTTTTTTGTCAAGTATCTATGGCACAAGTAGATGTGGTATATAACAATTTAGTTTGGTCTGATGAATTTGATGTTAATGGCGCAGTCAATTCAAATAACTGGTTTCAACAAACGCAATTGCCATCCAGTGGAAGTTGGTTCAACGGCGAAGCGCAACATTACACAAATCAATTAACTAATTCTTTTGTTGATGGAGGCATGTTAAATATTGTTGCCAAAAAAGAACCATATACCGACCAAGGGGTAACTAAACAATACACTTCAGCTCGATTGAATTCAAAATTTGCATTTAAATATGGTAGAGTTGATGTTCGAGCAAAGTTGCCAATAGACGCCGGGACTTGGCCGGCAATATGGATGTTGGGAAAAAATGTTAATGAACCCGGGGGGTATTTTGCTTCAACTTATGGAACAACCGATTGGCCTGCTTGTGGCGAAACTGATATTATGGAGCACGGAATTTTTTCAGCCCAACCTATTAATTACATTCAAGGTACTTTGCATACTCCATCATCGTATGGGAATTCTGTCAACAATGGCGGTACAATTGCTTCCGATTTAGCCAATAACTACCATGTATATTCTGTAAATTGGTCACCTTTTCAAATTTCATTTCTTTTGGATGGTGTGATTTTTTACACCTATAATCCTGCTGTTAAAGACGCTAGTACTTGGCCATTTGATAAAGATCAATATTTGTTATTAAATGTAGCAATTGGTGGAGTTGCTGGATCAACAGACGCAGGTTTTACTCAAACATCTATGCTGATTGATTATGTTAGAGTCTATCAAAACACATTGGTTGATACGGCACCACCAACAAATTTTACCGCTTCTGTTGGTGCTATAACAGGATCAACAGTAGAACTTTTGTTGAATGCTACTGATAATTCTGGAGCACTTGCCTATACCGTTACCTATAATGGAATTACCTATTCAGCCGCTGGAACATCAGGTGTTCAAAAATCAGTAATAATTCCGAATTTATCTCCGAATACAACGTATACTTTTACAGTAACAGCAAGTGATTTATCGGGTAATAGTGCGCTTAATAATCCTATTGTATTGAATGCAACTACACCAGCAAGTATTCAATGTTCAGGAAATTCCAATATTGCACAGCAAGGATCTTTTTCTTTAGGATATAATTATACTTTTCAAACCATTGGAACAGATGTGAAAATTACATTTGAATTATTGGATACGGATAAAGTGGGTGTTGTAGCTTATTTATGGAAGCAGACTCCTTTTTCTGAAACACAAATGACCAATGTTTCGGGAAACACTTTTACCCAAACTGTAACGGGTCTAACTATTGGTTCCACAATTAATTATGCAGTGAAGTTTGCTTATGCAGGAGGATTATCAGTTACTAAATATTTTTCTTATGTTGTTGGCTCTAATTGTCAATTGGGAATTGATACAATATCTGAAGTAAGTCAATTTAACTTTCCAAATCCGACAAGAGATTATATTACAATTTCATCAAATAAAATTATTGATAGAATTGAATTGTTTGATCTGTTAGGAA
>CAISUR010000561.1 GCA_903888655.1 uncultured Bacteroidota bacterium
AAAGAAACTGCAATTAAATTTCATAGAGAATTAAAAAAACAAATTTCATTTGTAGAAAGCGAGGTTGAAAATGAGTAAACTAAGAAGTATTAATACGGTCGTTTGGTCAGATACTTGGTTCGAAACATTAAATCCTTCAGCTAAACTTTTATTTATTTACTTATTCACAAATGAAAAAACAAATATGCTTGGCGTGTATGAAATTTCATTAAGAAAAGTATCATTTGAAACTGGAATTCCAATTGAAGATGTTGATAAATATTTGAAAGATTTTGAGTTGTCTTTTAAGATAAAATATCATAACAATATGGTTTTATTGTTGAATTTCTTAAAACATCAAAATTATAACTTCAATATGATGAAGTCAGCGATAAGAATTTACAATAAATTACCAAAAGAACTTAAGTTTAACAATATCAGCGAAATAGAAGAAAATTTAAAAGGGTTCGAAACCCTTTGCAATGGGTTCGCTGGGGTTTCAAAAGAAGAAGTTGAATTAGAAGTAGAATATGAATTAGAAGTAGAAGTAGAAGACGAATGCAAAAAATTCGTCGACGACTTTCAAAAATTCAAAATTCTTTTTTACAAAAATTTATCTGATGATTATGATTTCACTTTTGAAATTCAAATAATAAAAAATTTACTTAATCAAGAAATTTCAGAAGAAAAAAAAACGTATTTATCACAAAAGCTAAATTTCTTGATTTCAGAAAAAAGAAAAAAAGTTGCGCCAAAAAAAGAAAATCAACATCTGGAATTTATTGAGGAGTTGAAAAACTCAAAAGAGTGGTTAGATATTATTTCAATGCAGAATAAAAATATCTCACATAATGCAATTATTTTAAAGCTAATTGAATTTAATAATCATCTAAAAACGGATTTGAAAGTTCATTCTTTTAAATCTGATTTTACATCACACTTTAAAAATTGGCTACCAAAGAAAATTCCAGAAAAGAAAATAGAACTTCAACACAATCGATAGCTATGACAACAATAAAATTATCTGAAGATGATATAAATTTTTATACATCGACTAAAAAAATACTTGAGGAAGATGGAAGTATTGGAATTCGCAAGTATAATTCACTAATTGAAAAAAGAAACCAATTTGATAAATGGAATGAACTTAATCCGGATGCAGAACCAAAACAACTTACAGCTATTGAAAAAGCACAAATTATTCAATACGAAACAGAGAAAGTGTTTTTAGATAAAGAAAAACAAGCTAAACATACCGAATATTTGAAAAATGTGCGTTCAGATGAAAGAAAAGAGTATCAAACGATAAAAGGTATCGAATTAAATAAATCGAACCTATATCACGGTTTTTTAAAGGCTTTTAAAAATCTAACAGGAAATGATTTCGAACAAAATGACGATACTTTGGCTAATCTTGAGCCAATAGTTAAATATTTTACTAAAGACAAAAGCTTCAAGGACTGCAAAAGACTTGTATTAAATCTTGAAGGTTCTTTAATTCCATTAGAGCCAAGCTTCAATAAAGGATTATTGATTATAGGCAACTATGGAAATGGTAAAAGCACTATTCTTAAATGCTTTGAGTTAATGATAAATCATAACTATAAAATAGCAGTTGAGAAGTATTGGGATAATGTTTTAGATTGGAAAAATGCAAGGTTTAAAATTGCAAACTGCCATGATTTAGTAAGTGAATTTGAAGGGTTTTCTACTCCAGAAGAAAAGAAACTTTTTTATCAAAAATATTCTTCATTCAGATATTCATTTGATGATTTAAAAAAGGAAAAATTAGTTTCAAATTATGGAATTACTAATGTTATACAGACAGTTTTAGAAAAGCGATATGACGGAAAAGCTAAAACATTTGGAACATGTAACTATCCAGAGAATGAGCCAAACGATTTAAACAAAGCATTGTTTGAATTTTCATCTAAATACGGTGGACATGTTTA
>CAISUR010000562.1 GCA_903888655.1 uncultured Bacteroidota bacterium
AACTCGATAAGGAATGTATATTTCTTGACAAAAGGCTTGACCCCACAAGGTCAACGCTAGAAGTATCAAAAAGTGATTTTTTATAGATTTCATTTGGTAGGAATGTTTATTTTTAGATTTTGAATCAATCTTTGAAACGCTAGGTTTGTTTTAATTGTACACAAATTTACATTTATTATACTAAAGTCAAAACTTTAAACGTTATAAGCTATAATTAAACAAATTCTTTATTATTTTTACGGCTTAAAAAAGTTTTTATGGCATCTAATTTTGATAAATTTCAGAAAAGAAGATTGATTTCCTCCTATTTTTCAGTGGTATTGAGTGTATTCTTGGTATTGTTTTTACTGGGATTATTGGGGCTTTTCATCATTAATTCGAGAAGATTATCAGATAATTTTAAAGAAGATATTGTGATGACCGTTTTCTTTAAAAATGAAGCTACTGATTCTATTTTTAAATCATTTGAATCAGAAATGAAAGCCAGTAAATTTGCAAAAGACTTCAAGTTTATTTCAAAAGAGGAAGCTGCCAAAGAGCACGAAAAAACGCTTGGCGAACATTTTACAGAATTTCTTGGAGCCAATCCGCTTTACAACTCCTACGATATTCACCTCAAAGCTGATTATGTAACAAACCCTGAATTTTCAAGAGTAGAAAGTGAGATTCGCAAAAACGCTATGGTTGCTGATGTGGTTTATGACAAACAATTGATCACTTTAGTCAATGATAATGTGAAAAGAATTAGTATGTGGGTATTAATCATCAGTGGAATTTTTGCAGTGATTTCAATTTTACTCATCAATAGTTCCTTGAGATTGTCCATTTATGCCAATAGATTTATCATCAAAACCATGCAGATGGTGGGAGCAACCAAAGCATTTATCAGAAAACCATTCATAAAAAAAAGTATCATTTTAGGAGTAATAGGTTCTTTGTTGGCAATAGTTGCTTTGATTGGAGTTCTTATTTATGTTGCTACTAACTATCCCGGTTTAGACATATTTAAGAACCAACTATTAACGATATTGGTATTATTGGGAGTTTTGGTATTAGGAGTGTTAATCACTTGGATAGGAACATACTTCGCTACACAACGCTTCTTAAACTTAAGAACAGACGACTTGTACTAAAATAAAAAAACCTAAAATATGATGAAAAATAACGAACAAAAGCCAGATTTTCTTTTTGACACAATCAATTACAAGTTTTTATTAATTGGAATTGGTGTTATTGCTCTTGGTTTTATATTAATGTCAGGTGGTGGAAGCGACAATCCGAAAGTTTTTAATGAAGATATATTTAGTTTTCGCAGAATAAGATTAGCGCCAACCGTGGTTTTAATCGGTTTTGGAATTACAATTTATTCTATTTTTAAAAAATCTAAATGAAGTGAATAGTAAAAAGTAATTTGTGAATAGCCCATTTAAAAAACTATTTGCTTTTACTAATGACTTATCACTATTACTAACCACTAGTTCCTAAAAATGAATTACATACAAGCAATTATTCTAGCAATTATAGAAGGCATAACCGAGTTTCTTCCTATTTCTTCAACGGGTCACATGATTATTGCGAGCTCCTTTATGGGAATTTCACATGAAGAATTTACAAAACTTTTTACCATTGTAATACAATTAGGAACCATACTTTCAGTAGTAGTTTTATACTTCAAACGTTTTTTTCAAAGTTTTGATTTTTATTTTAAATTATTGGTTGCTTTTATTCCTGCAGTAGTTTTCGGTTTACTTTTCAGTAAAAAAATTGATGCTTTGCTAGAAAATCCAGTAACAGTTGCCGTCTCGCTTTTAGTAGGTGGTATTATTTTATTAAAAGTAGATGATTGGTTTTCTACAAAAACTGAAATTGCAAGCAATCAAGAAATCACTTATTTAACGGCATTAAAAATCGGATTGTTTCAATGTTTAGCGATGATTCCCGGAGTTTCAAGAAGTGGAGCTAGTATTGTTGGAGGAATGTCGCAAAAATTATCACGAACTACAGCTGCCGAATTTTCTTTCTTTTTAGCAGTTCCAACCATGCTGGGTGCGACCGTAAAAAAATGCTATGACTACTACAAAGATGGTTTTGTATTGACACACGAGCAAATCAATTTCTTAATAATAGGAAATGTTGTTGGATTTGTTGTAGCACTAATCGCTATCAAAAGTTTCATTGGCTTTTTAAGTAAAAATGGATTTAAAATTTTTGGATATTACAGAATCATTGTCGGAATTGCTCTTTTGATAATCCATTTCTGCATTCAAAAATTAGACGTTATATAATGACTTCCGAAGATTTTCTTGAAGGTCAAATCATTTTAATTGATAAACCGCTAACTTGGAGTTCGTTTCAAGCGGTAAATAAATTGAAGTACATTCTGAAAAGAAATTTTGAACTTCCAAAGAAATTCAAAATTGGTCATGCTGGAACATTAGATCCATTAGCAACTGGTTTACTAATTATTTGCACAGGGAAATTTACAAAACGAATAACCGAAATTCAAGCACAAGCCAAAGAATATACTGGAACAATTACGGTTGGAGCTACAACTCCATCGTATGATTTAGAAACTGAAATTGACGCTACTTTCCCAACAGCACATATTACAGAAGATTTAATTCAAGAAACCACCAAACAATTTCTAGGTGAAATCGACCAAAAGCCACCTGTTTTTTCTGCCATAAAGAAAGATGGTATTCGACTTTACGAACATGCTCGCGCTGGTGAAGCCATTGAAATTGCCTCAAGAAAAACGACAATTTACGAATTTGAAATTACTCGAATCGCACTGCCCGAAATTGATTTTAGAGTACAATGCAGCAAAGGAACTTACATTCGTTCATTGGCTTTTGATTTTGGAGTGGCACTAAATTCTGGCGCTTATTTATCAGCTTTGCGCCGCACCAAAATTGGTGATTATGATGTCACGATCGCCATTTCCCCTGAGGCGTTTGAGGTTGATTTGTAGTCATCAAAGCCGCAATATCTCTCTGAATACCAACTCCTTTATCTGATAAATACCATTTTTGCAATTCGATTTTAGCCGTTTCATCTACAATTCCGTGAATTGCTTTGTAACTTTTAATAAATTCTGTAGCGCCAAAAGGTCTTGGTCCGAAATCAGCGAGTACTGATCCCGTTTTTTTATCTAGAATAATTAATTTAGGGATAGATTTTGTTCCATTAGTTAAGAAAAGATTCATCAAATCTTCGTTGTTATCACGCAGTACAATTCGCAATTCTATTTTAGCTGAAAGTTCCGCCATTTTATGAATAACCGGAATCACTTGAGCAGCATCACCGCACCAAGTTTCGGCAAGAACCAGCCAAATATATTCGTTATTCAAATTTTCTAAATACGATTTTATTTCATCGATAACCTGCATTGTTTTGTCTAAACGATGCATTCTTGATTCGTTTAATTTAGTGTAATTAATATAATCTGCTGTTTGAATAGTTCCTGACGTTTTTCCTTCGGAAGCAAAAGTAGCTACCAAAATTCTGTACGCTTCATAAGACATGCTTTTATCCAAACTATTTTTAATTATAGTATTCATTTGTTTCGTTTGTTTGTAATGCAAAGGTACAAATTCAAAAATAGTACAAGAATAAGAAATGTTATAGAACTTCACCTTTTGCATATAAATAAAATAGGGAAATGTTTATATTTGCATCACAATTTGAATAAATCGCTACGATTCGAAACTTTATTCAGAATAAATGACTGAAGCTTTGGCGACGGCATAACACAACTAAAAACAATAAAAAAGAGTAATGAAATACAAAAGAATACTTCTAAAATTAAGCGGTGAAGCATTAATGGGTGAAAGACAATATGGAATTGACCCGAAAATTCTTGCCGAATATGCTGATGAGATCAAGCAAATTCACGACAAAGGAGTAGAAATTGCTATCGTAATTGGCGGTGGAAATATTTTTAGAGGTGTAGCGGGTGCCAGCAATGGAATGGATCGTGTTCAGGGAGATTATATGGGAATGCTTGCTACTGTAATTAACGGAATGGCGTTGCAAGGCGCATTGGAAGACAAAGGAATGTTGACTCGTTTGCAAACCGCTTTAAAAATTGAAGCCATTGCAGAACCTTATATCAAAAGAAGAGCGGTTCGTCACTTAGAAAAAGGTCGTATCGTTATTTTTGGCGCCGGAACAGGAAATCCTTATTTTACGACTGATACCGCTGCGGTTTTGCGTGGTGTTGAAGTTCATGCCGATGTGATTTTAAAAGGAACTCGTGTAGATGGAATTTATACGGCTGATCCCGAAAAGGATAAAACTGCAGTAAAATTTGATTACATCTCTTTTGATGATGTGATCAAAAAAGGGTTAAATGTAATGGACACTACAGCATTTACATTGAGTCAAGAAAACAAATTGCCAATTCTAGTATTTGACATGAATAAAAGAGGGAATTTACTCAAAATTTGTGAAGGAGAAACTATTGGTACTGTTGTAAATATATAATAGATTATTGGATTTTTAGATTATCAGATTATCTAAAAATCTAACAAATCTAACCATCTAAAAATCTAAATAAAATGGAAGAAATTGAATTTATTATTGACGAAACAAAAGAAGCAATGAATGGTTCGGTAGAACATTTAGAAAAATCATTTTTAAATATTCGTGCCGGAAAAGCTTCGCCTCAAATGTTAGGAAGCGTTTTTGTAGACTATTATGGTTCTCAAACACCTCTTTCTCAAGTTGCAAATGTTAATGTTCCTGATGCAAGAACCATTACTATTCAACCCTATGAAAAAAGTATGTTGCATCCTATCGAAAAAGCAATTATGATTGCCAATCTTGGATTTAACCCAATGAATAATGGTGATGTAGTAATCATTAGCGTACCGCCACTTACAGAAGAACGCCGTCGTGATTTAGTAAAACAGGCTAAACAAGAAGCCGAAGATGCTAAAGTTGGTATTAGAAATCACAGAAAAGAGGCTAATTCTGACATCAAAAAATTAGAAAAAGACGGAACATCAGAAGATTTATGCAAAAAAGCAGAAGACGATATTCAAAAATTAACCGACACCTTTATTAAAAAAGTAGAAGAACATTTGGCTCTTAAAGAAGCTGAAATAATGAAAGTATAATTTCCTTACTACTAAAATAAAATCCGTCTTGTTTCTAAACCAGACGGATTTTTTTATGTTTACCTATTAGGTATCTAAATTTCTAAATCCTAACATGATTTTATCTAATGCACAATCATGTCAAGGTAAGGCATTAATAGCCGCCTCTAGTTGCGCTTGATTTCCTAGAATAGTTTCTCCCAATGAAAAGTTGTATATTCCTGCTGATGATATAATTACAGGCTTGATAGCATAACGCCATTGTCCATTGTCTTCAGTAACAAAAATTATGTTACAATCTAATCCAATGGGAACTTGTTCGGAGTCTACAGAAAATTGTTGATTGGCTACTGAGAAAGTGCCAAATTTCAACAAACTGCTTCCTTGACCGTTATAATGTAAATACATGGCAGAATTCATCCCATTATATCCTGCAGGAACTGTTGCGAAAATTTGCGTTTTAGGCCTAGCATCAGAATAGAAACAGTCAACATTACTCCAGCCAAAACCTGGCAATGTAGCATTATAATAGGCGATATTTTGACCAGGTCCCCCGTTAATATTCACTCCATATATTCCTGCTGCAGGACTTGTTGGATACCATCCTAACATAGTTGTGCTTGCTGTTGTCTCTTGACCTGTCCATAAAGTCATAGCTGTATTTGTTCCACCTGTTAGTGAGGTTGGTATTTCTAATTGAATAGGATTCACTGTAGTCAATGGCACCCCGTCTTGAGTAGCTTCGATAAAAAATTCACCACCTGAAATAATTAAAGCCATGGTACCATTTGGATACATACCAACAGTAGCTTTATCTACTGTTACCATTTTTCCAGCATTAAATAGTTCACTGTATTTTACATCAACCAATCCAGTTACAGGAATACCATTTTTTCTTAATCCAACGCCGTTGAGCTTAATGATTACACCATTGGTAGATGTAAACGTTGCTAATCCGTTTTCAGCCGTCATTGTGAAAGTTTGTGTGACACTATTTAGCGCCGCAGTTTGTAGACTTGAAAATGATTGCGCGGTAGGAAAAGTTTTATTAGTATTATTTGTGCAACTTAGCACACCAAAACAAACGAATCCTAAAAGAAGAGAATAATTTTGCAGTGGTTTCATAATATATTATTTTTTATTGTTGGTTTTTGAATCTTGATATTTGTTGCTTTGTATTTATAATACTTTTTATAAGATGCTTACCTATTCAAAAGGTTGCGTTGTTATAAGATAAATCGTCTTTTTTATAAAAGTTACTATTAGTTAAGAAATTCAAAAATCCGCCTTGTTGGGTAACCAGACGGATTTTTTTATTCCTACATTTGTCCTCATTCTATTAATAGGCATCAACTGGATGAGAAAACTTTGGATTTTTCTATTTATTTTAGGTTGCAATAGCGTTTTTTCTCAAAAAACAATGCACGGACAAGTTATTGATTATGATACGGCTGTCCCTATTGCTTTTGCTAAAATTAAATATAATCATAAAACGATAGTGTCAAATTGGGAGGGGAAATTTTCTATCGAAATCCAAGATAGTACAGAACCTTTACTCTTCACTTATAATGGTTATTTCGATAAGACCTATTATCAAACCCTAGGTCAAAAATCAATTTTGATTAAAATGATCGCGAATCAAAAAAAGAAATCGCAAGAAATTTTTACTGAAAATAAAGTCAATACCATTATAAAAAAAGTAATCGAAACCAAACCATCGAACCAACCCGAAAAAGCGCTTTCCTCCTTTGAATACAAAAACTACGAACATTTATTGGTTTCGGCAAATCCAGATTCTATTTCTGGAAAGATTGATACGATTATCAAAAAAAACTTTTTTGGAAACAAACGAGTAAGACTTGATTCGTCCAATTTTAAATTCAAGAAATTTGTAGAGAAACAACATTTATATCAAACCGAAAAAGTAAATCTAATACAATACAACGGTTCCAGAAGCAAAGAAACCGTGCTGGCTTCACGAATGGCAGGCTTTAAGCATCCTTTGTACGAATATTTAGGGTTGAATTTGGTTTCCTATTCGCTGTATGAAAATAAGTTGGATATTTTGGGTGTTTCGGTGCACAATCCTATTTCTAATTATGGTCGAAAATTATATGTTTTTAAAATCATTGATACCGTAAAAGTTGAAGGAAGGACAGCTTTTCGTATCTATTTTCAACCCAAAAAATTATCTTCCAACCGATTGCGAGGGTTGCTCTATATCGATTCAGAAAGCAATGCCATCTGTAAAGCCTATTTCAGAATTTATGGAATGGCAACTATTAATGTGCTTTACACGTTTAATTATCTAAAAGAGCACAAAATATGGTTTGCTGAAAAGCGAAAAATCACGGTTGTAAAAGGAACTAATTCTGAAGATTTGACCATTCTAGGTAATACGATTTCATTTAGTTCAGGAATAGAAGGCATCAACTCAAATGCTTCTGACCACGTTTATTTAAAATTAGAATCTACGCCCTATGATATTAAAATAAACCAATCCGTAGCTTTTAAAAATCCTTTTATTAAAATTGAAGTACCCGAAAAGAGTATGACCATTCCTGATTCGTACTGGAAAAATTTTAAAAAAGATACTATTGATGTTAGAAAAATTCCAACATATACTAGTTTAGACAGTATTTCGGAAGCGGCAAAAGTGGAATACAAGATTTTTCTTGGGAAAAAAATATATAATGGCTATTTTCCTGTTAAGTATGTCGATGTTGATTTAAAATCATTGGTAAAATACAACAATTTTGAAGGTTTTAGATTTGGATTAGGCGGAGTGACCAGCGACAAATTGTCTGATACGTATAAAATTAGTGGGTATGCTGCTTATGGTTTAAAAGACAGGAAACTAAAGTATGACATTACTCCGTCTTATTTAATTGACAAAGAAACCAATACCTGGGCGAGCGCCTCCTATACCGATGATTTAAAAGAAATTGGACAAGTTCAATTTGCAACTGAGCCGCGACGCTTTAAAGTGTATGATTCACGACCTATCAACATTTCTACTTTTTATAATCATAAAACCTTTGCCGCTTTTCTAGAAAGCAGTTATGTGGCTAAAACCAATGTGTATTTCGGGATTTCCAGAAGTGCCATAACACCCCTTTTTGATTATAACTTTGTTGCCCATGACAAGACCTATGCTAATTTTAATGTAACTTCGGTTCAATTGGCTTTGCAATGGAATCCTTATAGCGAGTATATGCAAACAGCCACCGGACGATTTGAAATTGAAAAAAAATATCCTAAAATAGCATTACAACTCACCAAATCTATTGCTAATCTCATGGGAGATGACTTTGATTTCTCAAAAATTGATGTCCGAATTGTCAATGAAATTCCTTATTTATCAGGACAAAACACCTCCTTTATCCTTCAAGGAGGAATAGCCATAGGAGATGTTCCTATCACCCATTTGTATAGTGTTGCTCCTAATAACTTGAATAAAGATTCGATGTTAAAGCGAATTACCTTTGCCGGAAAAAACAGTTTTGAAACCATGTATTACAATGAGTTTTTCTCT
Organism: uncultured Bacteroidota bacterium; assembly: GCA_903888655.1. GTDB lineage: Bacteria > Bacteroidota > Bacteroidia > Flavobacteriales > Flavobacteriaceae > Flavobacterium. Next base: position 8,635 of record CAISUR010000562.1, read on the forward strand.
AGCAAATATGTTTCTTTTCAAACCAGACACACGTTTAACAAAGTAAAATTGGGGTATAAAATAAACCCTCTATTTTCGATAGTAACCCGCATGGCATTTGGCACCATGGACAAACCAGAGCAGCACCTTGGGTTTGACTATAAAACACTTGAAAAAGGATTTTTTGAAAGCGGTGTAGAAGCCAACCAAATCTATAAAGGATTGGGATTGACTTTTTTCTACAGATATGGTCCTAACGGATTACCAAAATTTGAAGATAATCTTTCATTAAAAATCTCTTATGTTTTGGATTTGGGGTTTTAATATGAAATATTTACATCACGTCACAGCTTAATATTCAGCATTTAAGGAACCTTACTCAAATAAACTACTCAAACAATATATTTTCAACACTAATTACATACAACACTTTGAAGAGAAAAAACTTTCTCTAAAAACTACTTTGTGGATACTAAACAATTAATACTTTTTCAGTAATCTTACATAGAACTCATATTAAATAAATATTATCTTCCATTTATTTAAAACAAACTGGAATAATCTCTCCCTTTGCCAAGCAATATTTTTCGACCAATTCTGGTGCTAATTTATTAGTATAGTCCTCTTCTATAACTTTGAAACCTATACTTCTCAATGTATCAAAATAATCTCTTCCATATATTCTAACGTGGTCATATTGTCCAAAAATCTTTGCTCTCTCTTTTTGATCTACAATAGAATCGTCTGAAAAAGTTGTGGCACGAGTTACATCTTGTGGGATTTGAAAAATTCCCATTCCACCCGGTTTTAACACGCGATATAATTCCTGCATAGCTTTGGTATCATCTGGAATGTGTTCTAGTACATGATTACAAAAAATAACATCATAGTGATTGTCTTCAAATGGCAAGTTACAAATATCGGCTTTGACATCGGCTAATGGTGATAATAAGTCGGTTGTAGTGTATTCAATATTAGCTTGCCTATTAAACCGTTTATAAAATTCTTGTTCGGGTGCAAAGTGCAGCACTTTTTTTTTGTCTGTAGCGGTAAAAAAATCAGTTTCATTTTGTAAATACAACCATAGTAAACGATGTCTTTCTAGTGAAAGTGTGCTTGGTGAAAGCACGTTGTTTCTTTGATTTCCGTATCCATAAGGTAAAAACATTCGAAAGCTTTTCCCGTCAATAGGATCCGTAAAACGATTTCCTTTTAACATAAAAGCAATTAGCGGACGAACCACAAGACTCAACCGAATTAATATTGGACGAGGTATGGTGTTTAATATGAATTTGAATATTTTTTTCATTATGATTTTAAAGCTTCTCTTCTAAACTCATCCTCTTCATTACTTACAATTCCTAAAGCATCGTAGATGTATTTAAACGTTGATAATATTTCTGGTTTTCCATCAATCAGTGCCACATCATGCTCAAAATGGGCACTAGGTTTTCCGTCGGCAGTCAGTATCGTCCATCCATCTTTAAGCTGTTTAATATTTTTAGTTCCCATATTAATCATTGGTTCAATAGCTACAACCATTCCTTCAACGAATAATTTACCACGTCCTTTTTTTCCATAATTTGGCATTTCAGGCTCTTCATGCATTTTTCGTCCCAAACCATGTCCTACTAATTCACGAACAACTCCATAACCATGTCCTTCGCAATATTTTTGAATGGCATTCCCCACATCTTCTACACGATTCCCAAGTCGGAACTCACGAATACCAACATAGAGACTTTCTTTAGTGACTTGTAGTAACTTTTTTACTTCAGGCGCAACTTCTCCAATTTCAAAACTATATGCATGATCTCCATAAAATCCATTTTTCAAAGCACCGCAATCTACAGAAATCACATCACCTTCTTGTAATGGTGTATTAGTGGGAATTCCATGAACTACTTGAGCATTTGGACTCATGCACAACGTCTTTGGAAAACCATACATTCCTAAAAATCCTGGTTCTGCGCCATGGTCTCTTATAAATTCTTCTGCTAATTTATCTAAATATAAAGTAGTAACTCCGGGCTTAATTACTTTGGCTATTTCACCAAGTGTTTTGGAAACAATTAATGCACTTTCACGCATCAATTCGATTTCTTCTCTTGTTTTTGGGATAATCATTGTCGTAAATTGAAACGCAAAAATACTAATTTAATGGCAAACTGATTACGTATAAATACTTGTTTCTTGAAATTCAATTATTTTAATTGAAATAACTGAATTCATTTAGATTCATTTAAGAATAATAACTTACAAATTAAAAATAATTAAAATAAAAAAGCCGGCTCAAATTCTGAGCCAGCTAATTCTGGAATACGAATAAACTATTATTTATCTTTAGTAAAATCGAAACTTTGAGTTCCTACACTTAGAGTAAATGCGTCTTTAGCTTCATTAAATTGCATTGTTAATCCTGCTTGTTCCATTGTGAATTTACCCGCTCCTTTCGTTTCTAATGGAGCCGCTGGTTGACCCGGTGAATTGATTACTAAACTATCATCTTCTTGGGTAATTGTGATTTTAATTGGTAATTTTGCGCTAGAGTATTTACCTAAATAAGGTGCTAAAGACTCTGCTTTCTCGATACCATTTTTAGCATTTGTCCAAACATTATTACTAGTATTGTTATCCGGAAATGCATTGTCTGGATCTAATGTAATCATATCTAATTCTTCGTTAGTATCTACTTTAAATGACCAACTAGTGTTACGTTGCCAAATTTCTACAGGTAATGATTTTCTGGAAACAGCTCCGCTTTTGGTTTTAATTTCGATCACCACGGGCATTACCATTTTTTCAAGGTTTTCTACAGTAATAATAGCGCCATTTTTAGCATCGCCTTTTACATATTTAACTTTAGTAACTGCTTGATCTAAACTCCAGTTATTCATAAACCAACCTCTCCAAAACCAACCTAAATCTTCACCAGAAACATTTTCAATAGTTCTAAAAAAATCATCGGGCATCGGGTGTTTGAATGCCCAACGTTCTGTGTAAGTCCTAAAAGCTTTATCAAAACGTTCTTTGCCTAAAACTTGATTTCTCAAAATATCTAATCCAGCTCCTGGCTTAAAATAAGCTAAAATTCCAAGATTAGATTCTTTTAAATTATCTGGTGCTGCCATAATTGGTTCCAAATCAGGATTGGTCAACATTCCTGCTGATTGGTGTAAGTTTGGAGTTCGTTGCTTGTATTCACCATTATTAAAATCTTGAGAACTAATTCCGTTTACAAAAGTATTAAAACCTTCATCCATCCAGGCAAATAAACGTTCGTTCGAACCAACAATCATTGGATACCAACCGTGACCAAACTCATGATCGGTTACACCCCAAAGTTCTTCACCTTTGGATTTGAAATCACAGAACACGATCCCGGGATATTCCATTCCTCCTTCATTTCCGGCAACATTAGTTGCTGCTGGATAAGGAAACTCAAACCATCTTTTAGAATAATTCTCAATTGATGATTTTGTATATTCAGTAGCTCTACTCCATGCTGCTTGTCCATCTGCTTCTACAGGATAAGTTGATATTGCTATAGATTTTTTACCACTTGGTAAATTAATTCTCGCGGCATCAACAATAAAAGCCGCTGAAGAAGCCCAAGATACATCACGCGCATTTTTAATTTTAAATTTCCAGGTAAGTGTGCTTTTACCGGTTGGGCGAGAAGCAGGATTTGTTACTTCTTCTGCAGTACGAATCATAACAGTTTTATCACTTGTTTTTGCAGTTGCCCATCGTTTTTGTTGTTCGGCTGTATATACTTCCGTAGGGTTAAGTAATTCGCCGGAACAAACAACAATGTGATTTACTGGTGCAGTTATGGCCACATCAAAATCACCATATTCTAAATAAAACTCTCCAGCACCGAGATAAGGATGCGTATCCCAACCACGGATATCATCATAAACACACATTCTTGGATACCATTGTGCAATCGTAAATATTTTACCATTTTTAGTATCAACAACGCCCATTCTATCCGAACCATAATCTGGAGAAACAAATGAAAACTCGATTTTAAGTTTTACGCTTGCTCCATTAGCATTTAAATCTTGAGGAAGATTCACTTGCATTCGGGTGTCAATAATTTTAAAAGTAACATCTTTTTCAACGGGTTTTCCTCCAACAACTGAAAGTAATTTTATAGATTTGATATTAAAACCACCATCAAAATCTTGTCCTTTAGCTCCGTTTCTACTTCCTTTTAAAGGAATAATAGCATTTCCTCTCGAATCTTTTTTGAACAAATTTTGATCTACATTCATCCACAAAAACGCTAATTTATCGGGACTATTATTGGTGTAAGTCAAAATTTCAGACCCAACTATTTCTTTAGTTTGATCATTTAAAGTAGCTTTTAATGAATAATCAGCTCTGTTTTGCCAATATTTTGCACCGGGTTGTCCACTAGCAGAACGAGTTTCAGTTCCGTTTTTAGTGTAAAAATTGTTTGCGAAAGTCTCATTATAATTATAATTTGATGCTGGTTTTCCTTGTTGTGCGAATGCACTCGAAACACCAACAACCAAAAAGCCAAATGAGAAAACTTTAAAGAAAATGTTTTTCATAATTTCATAAATTAGTTGATAAAGCAAATAAAAGAAAAAAATGCTTTCGATTAACTCAAAAGCATCTTATAAGTATATTATTTCACTATTTTGTTACGCAGATTGTAAAAATCTATTGCATTCCGTTAAATTTTTCGAAAACAAGAGGATTTTAAATGTGAGTTTTTTTAAAATAAAGAGTTTTTTTTTACTACAACAACGAATGTCTAGTCATGACCTCTGGTTTTTCAATACCCATTAATTCTAAAATAGTTGGAGCAATATCTCCAAGAACTCCATCATGAATTGTTTTTAATTCCTTATCCACTAAAATAATTGGCACAGGGTTGGTCGTATGAGCAGTATTTGGAGAACCATCAGGATTAATCATTGTTTCGCAGTTTCCATGATCGGCAATAATTATCGTAGTGTAATTGTTGTTTAGAGCCGCCTCTACAACTTCTTTTACACATGCATCAACGGCTTCGCATGCTTTAATTGCTGCATCCATAACACCGGTATGCCCCACCATATCACCATTAGCAAAATTTAAACATACAAAATCTACTTCGCCTTTGTTCAATTCAGGAACCAAAGCATCGGCTAATTCATAAGCGCTCATTTCAGGTTGCAAGTCATAAGTAGCTACTTTTGGAGAGTTTCTTAAAATTCTAGTTTCTCCCACAAAAGGAACTTCTCTACCTCCCGAAAAGAAAAAGGTCACGTGAGGATATTTTTCGGTTTCTGCAATACGAATTTGAGTTTTTCCTGCTTTTTCTAACACTTCTCCCAATGTTTCAGTTAAATTATCTTTATCATAAATCACTTGAACATTTTTGTAAGTATCGTCATAATTGGTCATGGTCACATAATACAAATTCAATTTGTGCATGTTCTGTTCATGAAAATCTTCTTGTGATAATGCTTCTGTTAGTTCTCTCCCTCTATCAGTTCTAAAATTGAAAAAGATTACTACATCTTGATTTTCAATTGTTGCAACAGGAACGTCATAAGCATCTACCATAAGAATTGGATCAATAAACTCATCGGTAATGTTCTTTTTATAACTATCTAATATACTTAAAACAGCATCTTTAGAATGAGTTCCCGTTCCATTTACTAATAAATCATAGGCAATTTTTACGCGTTCCCAGCGCTTATCTCGATCCATGGCATAATAACGACCCACAACCGAAGCTAATTTTACATTTTTATCGTAAATATAATTATTTAAATCTTCAAGATACAATGCTCCAGATTTTGGGTCGACATCTCTACCATCTGTGAAAGCGTGAACAAAAACTTTTTCTAATCCATATTCTTGTGAAGCATCGATTAAACCCCTTAAATGCGAAGTATGCGAGTGAACGCCACCATCTGAAAGTAATCCTAGAAAGTGCACCGCTTTGTTATGTTCTTTGGCATACTGCAAAGCCGCAACCAATTCGGGTTCATTATGTAAGGTTTTATCTTTGACTGCCAAATTGATTTTGACCAAATCTTGATATACTATTCTACCTGCTCCAAGATTCATGTGTCCTACTTCAGAATTACCCATCTGCCCATCCGGAAGACCAACATTCAATCCATCAGTACGCAATTGTGCACTAGGATATTTAGTATATAAGCTTTTAATAAAAGGGATATTGGCATTATCAATTGCAGAGACTTTTGGGTCTGGAGATTTCCCCCAACCGTCTAAGATCATTAAAATTACTTTCTTGTTCATTGTGAATTATTTTACACAAAGATAAGCATTTGCGAAAGTGGAAACGGAATGAATAGGGTAAAATTTAACTAAAATAAACGAAAACGTTTTAGCTTGCTATAAATAATTAAAAACTATTTATTTTTTGAAAACCAGTGTTTAGCACCATTATAATCAATAAAATAGCGAACACTAATAGACAAGACGTGGTTCAGACTTTGGTAATTTAATAAATTACTTGCATTGTCATTTAAACGATGGCTAAAATCGGTTCCGTAATCACTATTGAATGCATTATTTCTGTATAAAACTGTAAGTTGACTACCGGGAGCGAACCACCAAGAATAGGTCAAATCTAAATTCCAAGTACTGAAGTTTTGGTCATTATTATTTGAGTAAGTAGGATCAGATTGTAAACTTCCATCATTTTGAAGTGTATAATATTCTTTATTGATATCAAATGACCAATAGTGTCTTACCGATAAATTAAAGGTCATCACATTATTGATGGAATATTTTCCGGTTAAGGTATTGCTGTATGTGATGACATTTCTTCTTCCAAAATAAATGTTGTTGGAGTCACTGTCTACAAAGCCTCTATCATTATTTTGTCTAATAAAATCAAAGCCATACACTAAAGAAAATTTATCAGAAAAACGATAACGCGGACTAACAAAAATTTCATAATTACGTCTACCCATTTCATCAATAAACCAGTATGCCAATTTGAAATCTAATGCAAATTTTTTAGCATAATTTGAAGATAAAAAAGAGGTGAATTGAAGATTTCTTGGTCTGGTAAAATATCGATCTTGATTAGTAGTTCTTGGCTCGTAAAAATCAGACACTGTTGTAGGACGGCTGTTAATATAAAATCCTAGATAATGATTTTTCTTATTAGTAGTATTAATATTAATATTCACATTATGATTTTGAATCCTTCCAGTTTCATTATCAAACTCGGTGTAATAATTAATATTTGTATTAAAGAAATTATATCTTTTATTTGGTTTCAATATCCTGTAACTAGCATTACCATAATATGACTGATAATGAGTTTGGTAATTAATTCCAAAATCGTTTGGGTCATAATCTTTAGAAACAAATTGTCCACCAATTCCATACCTATATTTTCCGCTATTATCACCTATATAAAGATCTCCAGTATAACCTGTTTTTTTACCCGTATTTTCTAATCCTTCATTAAGAAAGCTGTATTTAAAATCACCATTAAGGTTATAGGTGTTTTTCTTGGTATTCAAATCCCAAACCAGCGCGGAAACATTTGCGTCTTTATAACTTCCTTCCCTCATAACGTTAGTATTAACTAATGATATTGAAGAGTTTTTTAGAAAACGTTGATCTAACACAAAGATATTGTAGTTCGTTAATGGAGAAACAAATTCTTTTCGTCGTTCGCCTGAATTTGTGTTTACAATATCAGCAAAGGTTTTTTCAGTAACTGCATTAAGAACTCCAATTCCTAATCCACTTTTAGTTCTACCTGAAATTTTCAATGCGTTCAATAAATTCACAGTAGAAGGATATTTGCTTATTTCTTCATCTGAAGACAAACCACTTGTTAAAACACTTTTACTTATGTAAGGTGAGCTACCAATACGTCTAGAGTAAAAAATTCCGCCTTTGTTAAAAAGATCTGTTCCTTCCGTAAAAAAAGGTCTATTTTCAGCAAATTGTTGCTCAAAGGGGCTCAAATTCAAAACGACGTTATCATAAACCGTTTGTCCAAAATCGGGCACTAAAATGGCATCTAGAGTAAAAGCATCATTAATACCATATTTTACATCCAAACCTCCTTTGAAAGTACCATGAGCTTTTTGATTTGGGCTTGAACTTAAATAGTATGAAGAATAAGGAATCAAAAATAACCGTGTTGGAGTTGCAATATTTTCTATTCCTTCAAGAATTCCAGCTTGAGCACTTTCATTTGTAATTTTATTATCTATTAAATTCCATGTAAACTGTTGACGATCTCGATTTATTTCCCTATAAAAATTAACCCCCCAAGTTTGTTTTTTTTCCGATGAAAAACGTACCGCAGCGTAAGGAATTTTCATCTCAACCACCCAGCCATATTCTGTAATTTCCACATGACTGTCCCAAATAGCGTTCCAGGACGAATCTTCCCCAGTAGAAGGAGTATATAAATTATCAAGTTGTACACCAGCTGCGCTAACTAAAAATCTAAATTCTTGTTGACCATCATTATATCCATTTAATTGCACCATAAAATGATCCGCTTGAACAGAATTATCTCTAGTGGTTAATTCTTTTCTAATCTTACTAGGGTCATCATACAATATTGCACCCACATAAATGGCCTCATTATCATAAACGACTTTAACCTCAGTTCTTTTTGACTTCTCTTCAGGTTTTCCATTATCAGGAGCAATCATTTGAAAATCTTTGGCAACTTCAGCAGTTTTCCATACCTCCTCGTTCAATTTACCATCAATGACAATCCTCTCAGAAGTAAATTTTGTCAACAGTTTCTTTTTTGGAGCTTGTGAAAACCCAAAAGAAGTTAGTAAAAAAAAGAAAATTGATAAAATCGAAGATGGTTTAATCATTTACAAATGGTTAGTTGGGCAAATATAATTCTTTTCATAATAACTCAAGATTTAATGGAATCGTATTTCTTGTTATTAAAACCAAGGAGATTATAAAATAAGAATTCAAAAGTAGGAAAAAATACCATAATAAAAGTTAAAATGTAATATATCTTTAAAAAAATGCATTTTATCGGTATTTTTTTACGAAAAAAGACTGAAAAAAAAAGGAAAAGCTATATTTGTATTCCCAAGTTTACTTATTTAACCTAAAATAGAATAGATGAAAAACATAAATTTTTTCTACATTACATTATTTGCTCTACTCTCCTTTGCTACTAATTTATCAAAAGAAAAGCATCCAAAAGAATATACATTTTCATCTACCAAAAGTGTTCATGTGGTCTTCAATTCTTTAATTGCAAATAATTTTCAACTGCCAAAGGAAGACAGTTTTGAAAAAGCATTACACGGATATTATTTGTTAAAAAGAAAGGGAATTATCAAAAAAGAATTTCTGACAATCATAGATTTTAGCTTAAGTTCAACTGCCAAAAGAATGTGGATTATTGATATGAATCAAAATAAAATTGTTCTCAATTCACTTGTAGCACACGGAAAAAATTCTGGGGAAGATTACGCAAATAATTTTTCAAATATAAATCAATCCAACAAAAGTAGTTTGGGCTTTTTTACAACTGGAGAAGTTTATCAAGGAAAACATGGATTGTCATTAAAACTTGATGGTTTAGAGAAAGGAATCAATGATAACGCAAGACAAAGAGCTGTTGTCATTCATGGCGCAGACTATGTGTCTGAAAACTTTATAAAAAACCATAATCGATTAGGTAGAAGCCAAGGATGTCCTGCAGTACCTGTTGAGTTAAGCAAAAAAATTATTGAAATCATTAAAGACAAGTCATGTCTTTTTATTTATCATCCATCAGAAAATGATGTTCAAAGTTCAAAATTAATATCGTAATTTGGAAAATAAATCGGAATCCAAACAATAAATATCTTCTCGAAAATGCAAAATGCCTTTGGTTTCCCATGCCGTCCAATAAAGTTGATGAATTTGTATATCATCAGTAACTTTGATAACAATAGTTTTCAATTCAGGCTTCGGGACTACTTTTTTCTCAATTACTAATTTTGGATTTTTGGCAAGTAATTTGGCGTTTTTTTTATCAATTTCAAATTGCTTTTTCTTTTGTAAAAAATAATAATGATTAATATCAGTCGTGTCTTTTATTTTTTGAAGAGACCATTTTAAGCTATCATTTAGGATATAAGAGGCCATTTCAAGAGGTTTTTCTAATCGCACGCAACCCGAACTTAATGACCTGAAGTTTAATGAGAAAAAATTACGGTGATTCGTATCATGTAAATAAACCGAATATTTGTTGGGAAAATTAATTTTCATTGAACCTAATGAGTTGTTTCTGCTAGGATTTTGAACATATTTATATTTATTTGCATCTTCTAGTTTCCATGTATTTGGGTCTACTTCGTTGTTTTTTACATCTAAAATTACTAACCCTTTTTTCTTAAAAACACCTTTACTTTTAATGGCTTCGGGATAGATATCTTCCTTAAGAATCGTTGGAGGCACTGTCCAGTTAGGATTCAAATTGATATTAGTTATTTTTGAATCTAAAATAGGTGTTTTTCTGGTATCTTTTCCAACAACGATGCGTTGATATTGGGTAGTATCATTATTCTTTACCGCAACAATACTGTAATCTGGAATGTTTACTAATAAATAATGATTACTAAAATCACGAGCAAACCATCGCCATCGTTCCATATTAGCAACCACTTGTTCGATTCTCTGATTTCTAGAAAAATTTAAAGCATCAATTGTACTTCTGCCAATGACACCATCAGGTTTTAACCCGTGTCTAGCTTGAAAAGACTTCACTGCTTCTAATGTCTTTTTGTTGTAAAGTAAACTTAAAACAGTATCCCTTTCTTTCATGTCTCCCCAATACATCAGTCTTTTTTTTATTATTGGAATGTATTTACTTTTAGTATTTGGAAGTATTCGTTCTTTCAAATTCACAAGAGCAAAGGACTTCTCCTCGGGAAAATGTTTGAGAATATTTAGGCACTTCTTCAATTTCTTATAAACAATATGGTTTGGTTTACAAGATTCAATTACAGTTTTAAAATCATCATTATCAATACAACCAAAAAGTATATTATTGACATCAACTTTCTTCTCTTGCAAATCCCAGTCTTTGTATAACTCCTTTGGATTTAACTTTCCTTTACTAATGTGGCTGATGTATTTTTGGGCACTTTTGGTAAGTAATATATCATATTGTATCACAATTGAATCCGGCAAATGGTCAAATTTTTCCTCAAAAGATTTCAAAGTATTATAATTATAATCTTTTTCTTGCAGACCTTCATCTTCGGCATTTTGAATTTCTTTTATAATAAAATCTCTCTGATTTTTGGAGTTCCAAACGGTTTCAAAATGATATTTTCTATAAAATGATTTTATTTTTTCATCTTTAGAATTAGAAAACAAAGTGGAATCGATTTTTATTCCCGAATTGTCTAAAAAAGAAAAGTCTATAAACGAAGCATTTGCAGTAGAATCATGAGTATTGACTCTTTTACAACTTGATAAAACGATAAGTACTAGTACTAAGTAAAATTTATTCATAGCCACTAACTAATTCTTTTTTCATAATATAATGAATTCCAATTTCAGGAATATCAAATGGAGCACCCACAATGCTATAACCTAATTTCTCATAAAAAGGAACAGCATTTTCACGAGCATTAAACCAAATTAATACTTCATTTTTAGCAGTATAATAAGTTTCACAATGTTTCATTAAATCTGTTCCCAAACCATTCTTTTGAAACTCTGGAAGTATAGCCATTCCTCTTATTTGCAATTGATGCTCAAAATTAAATATAGTGTTTGTATTTTTAAAAACAGATACCACACCAACCAATTTTTTATCATAAAATAATCCAAAGTGATTAGATGTCGACAAATCATCGCCATCAAAACAACAACTTTCCATTGGTTTTCCATTTCGCAAAACCGGATGACGCACTACAAAAGTAGCTTTGGATTCTATTTTTTGTATTTTTTTCATAGGATTATTGTTGCAAAGTAACTGATAACAATTTAATAATAAAACTTTTAGAGTAGTTCATATTTGTAAAATAAAATTGACACTAAAAAAGTTTAAAAAAAATTTGCATCAAAACAAACAAATACTATATATTTGCACCCACACAAGCGGAAGTAGCTCAGTTGGTAGAGCTCCAGCCTTCCAAGCTGGTTGTCGCGAGTTCGAGCCTCGTCTTCCGCTCTGCTAAAACCCCTAATAATAGTTTAGGGGTTTTTTATTTTGATTACTGCTCTAAAAAAAACAAATCAGTTTCAGGAATTAATTCTTCAGGAATTTGATTTTGACGGAATAATCGAGCTGTTAGCATTCCTCTCAAGATAATTGAACTCCCTTTGACATCAAGCCAACTTCCTTCACGCAATCCGAGAACCGGAGTCGAATTAAAAGCATGAAACTCTTTAATTCTTGTTTCACGCGTCTCGCCCATATGTTTACTTTGTAAATCAGCATCCAAATAATGAGGATTCAAATTAAAAGGAATTGCTCCTAATGTTTTAAAACTTGGTGGATAAATGATTGGCATATCATTGGTTGTTTGCATTGAAATTCCAGTAATATTACTTCCGGCACTACACCCTAAATAAGGGATTCCATTTTCAATAACCTTTGACAAAACTTCCATCACATTATTCTGATATAATTGCGTCACCAACAAAAAGGTATTTCCGCCACCTGTAAAAATTCCTTGAGCACTTTGAATCGCTTTGACTGGATTTTCAAAAGTATGTAATCCCACAATTTTTTTGCCCAATTTAGAGAAAGCCGATCGTACTTTTTCTGTATATTCATCATGAGATATTCCTCCTGGACGCGCATAAGGAATAAAAATAATGGTTTCACAATTAACAAAATGCTGCTCAAGAGTTGGAAGCAAATAGTCTAAATAATCACCTCCATGAAGCGTTGAAGTACTTGCTATAATAAGGTTTTTCATTTTTTAATTAAATTTTCATCAAATTTACAAATTAATAATTAACATAAATTTATTATTGTTTTGGCTAATTTTTTGGAAGGCTATAAGATACATTTACAACCTTATTAAGAACTTTTCCATTTTGAAAAAAATTAGTACAGTCATCTTATTCTTATTTGTAACCGCTTTATCACATGGGCAAAACAGTTCATTTTCTAAAAAAATAAATGGGAAAATTATTGCGAATAATAATGATTTAGAAGGCGTTTATATCATAAATTTAAAAACTCAAAAATCGACATCTTCTGAAAGAGGAGGATATTTTTTTATCACTGGTAGTGTGGGCGATACCTTGATGTTTTCTGCTATTCAGTTCAAAGGACTCAAAGTAAAACTCAAAGAAGAAGATTTTCAAAAAGAACTTTTATTTGTAAAACTTGAGCCATTGGTGAGAATATTAGATGCGGTTAAAATAAATGAATTTAAAAACATTAATGAATTTTCGCTTGGAATTGTTTCTTCTAGCATGAAACGCTATACTCCAGCAGAACGAAAGCTAGCGGTAGCATCAGGAACAGATGCTCAATTTGGAACGAACACCTCATTTTCAATAGATCCGCTGTTGAATTGGATGTCGGGAAGAACTGCCATGCTGAAAAAAGAACTTGAAGTAGAAAAAAAAGAAACATTGATGGATAAAATCAATAATTGGTACGAAGACAACTATTTTATTCATACGCTAAAAATACCTGAAGATTATGTTAAAGGATTCAAATATTATATTGTTCAAGACCCTAAATTTACAGAATGTATGAAAGCTAAAAATAGAACTATGGCAACTTTTATCATGAATGAATTGGCAGTGAATTATTTGCAACTTTTAAAGGAGAAATAAGTACTTTTGAATTATGTCTAAAATTATCCGAAACATAGTATTTTTAGTTTTATTTGTTATGCTTACCTCAATGGGTATTCACAAATTCTATACTTCTATATATCAAATAAATTATGTGCCTCAAAAGAAAATGATTCAAATTACTTCCCGTATTTTTATTGATGATTTGAATAATGCACTTGAAAAAAGATTTCATACCAAAAGCTTCATCGGAACTTCCAAAGAAACACCACAAGAGGAACAAGCTATGAAAACCTATTTGGCAGAAAAATTCTCTCTAAAAGTTAATGGCACTTTAAAACCGATGAGTTTCAGGAGTAAAGAAATAGAAGCTAATGTTTTAATCTGTTATTTCAGAATAACCGATATTCCAAAAATTACGAAACTTGAAATAGAAAATAGTGCCTTAACCGAATTGAATTCTGATCAACAAAACATTATCCAAGCCAATATATCAGGTGAAAAACAAAGCTTACTCCTTACTTCAGAAAACTTTAAAGGAATGTTAAAATAGTAGCAACCTCAATATATTTTATAAAAAAGAGTACTTTTATATCCTTAAAATTACTTCGATATGAACTATTGTTTTACTATTTTTAAATATAGTTTTTTGTTTTTGTCATTGGGTCTGTTTGCTCAAGAAACCACAAAACCCAAAATACAAAGCGAAAAAAATCCCGATAAATTCAAACAAATGTATGATTTGTTAGCAACACCTAACATGTATCGTACTGCCTCTGGCGCACCAGGTCCCGAATATTATCAACAACAAGCCGATTACAAAATTGATATCGAGCTTGATGATAAAAACACCAAATTATACGGACAAGAAACCATCACCTATACTAATAATGCTAAAGAATCTCTAGATTACCTTTGGGTACAATTAGACCAAAACCAACAATCGAAAAAATCACTTTCGCCACTAGTAAACGGTAATGAAACCGATCCCGCGATTAGTGCACAAGGCTTTTCCAGAAAATATCTTGAAGAACATTTTGATGGAGGATTCAATATTGATTATGTAAAAGATGCAACAGGAAAACCTATGCAGTACACCATCAATCAAACCATGATGCGTGTTGAATTACCTAAAGTATTAAAACATGGCGAGAAAATAGTTTTTTCAATAAAATGGAATTACCTAATCAATAATTATACTTTAGATGGAGGACGCTCTGGTTATGAACATTTTGACAAAGACGGAAATAATTTATACATCATTGCTCAATTTTATCCTCGAATGGCAGTATATAATGATGTAGAAGGATGGCAAAACATGCAATTTTGGGGTTCTGGCGAATTTGCTTTACCTTTTGGAAATTTTGAAGTAAACATTACCGTTCCAGCCGACCATATTTTGGAAGCGACCGGAACGCTATTAAACAGAGCCGAAGTATTTACCTCTGCGCAATTGGCACGCTATGCTCAAGCTGAAAAATCTTTTGATAAACCAGTAATTGTAGTAACTCAAGCTGAAGCCGAAGCTGCAGAGAAAGGATTTTCAGACCAAAAGAAAACCTGGAAGTTCAAAGCAGAAAATGTTCGTGATTTTGCGATTTCAACTTCTCGAAAATTTATTTATGATGCCATGGCTGTAAAAACGGGAAGTAAAACTGCAATGGCAATATCCTTATATCCAAAAGAAGGAAATCCGCTGTGGGAAGAATATTCTACCCGAATGGTTGCTCATACGTTAAAAAGCTATTCAAGTTATACTTTTGACTATCCTTATCCTAAAGCAATCTCTATAAATGCTCGTGATCAAGGTATGGAATATCCGATGATTTGTTGGAATTTTGGACGTACTGATGCGGAAGGAAAATATACCGAACAGGGAAAATATGCGATGTTGGGCGTAATTTGTCATGAGGTAGGACATAATTTCTTTCCAATGATTGTCAATTCAGATGAACGCCAATGGACATGGATGGATGAAGGGCTGAATTCCTTTATGGAATTCTTGGCAGAAAAATCATTTGATGCCAATTTCCCAGTAAGACGAGGTCCTGCCAAAAATATTGTTCCTTATATGAGTGGTGATCAGAAAGGATTAGAGCCCATCATGACTAATTCCGAAAGCATTCGACAATTTGGAAATAATGCTTACGGAAAACCAGCAACTGCCTTAAACATTCTTCGAGAAACAATTATGGGTCATGAATTATTTGATTACGCATTTAAAACCTATGCCAATCGATGGAAATTTAAACATCCCACACCAGAAGATTTCTTTAGAACGATGGAAGATGCCTCGGCAGTAGATTTGGATTGGTTTTGGAGAGGTTGGTTTTATACTACTGATGCCAATGATATTGGTATAAAAGAAGTAAAAAAATACTTTGTAAGTAACGAACCTTCTAAAGAGGTGACCGAATTTATGAAAAAACAAAGACGTCGTGACACCAATCCTGGACCAATGGTCTATATGATTGCAGAAGGAAGTACTGATTATAAAAAAGAGTTGAATAAACCATTTAAAATTGCCGATTGCAAAGCTTTATCCGACTATGTTACGGAACATTTCAATGCTGAGGAACGCGCAAAATTAACGGAACCAAAATATTTCTATCAAGTCACATTCGATAAACCTGGTGGATTGGTAATGCCTATCATTGTTGAATTAACTTTTGAAGATGGCACTACAGAAACTCAAACATTTCCTGCGCAAATTTGGAGAATGAATGATAAAGAAGTGAGTCGAACATTTGCTACCCAAAAAGCAATTACTAAAATTCAATTAGACCCAAAACTGGAAACAGCTGATATTGATACTACAAACAATACTTGGCCAAAAGAAGAAGTAAAATCAAAATTTGAATAAGAACTTTGTAACTTTGCAATTCATTAAATATCAAATAGTATGTTTGGAATAGGAGGAGGCGAATTCATTTTTATCATTTTTATAGCACTAATGCTTTTCGGAACAGATAAGTTACCCGAGGCCGCTAGAACTTTTGGTAAAATCATGGCTAATTTAAAGCATGCCACTAACGAAATTAAAACTGAAATTCAAAAAAGTGCCGACGTTCAAGAAATAAGTGAGTCTCTAAAACAAGTAACGGCATCATTTACCGCAGAAGTTGAAAAGGTAAAAGAAACGGTTGCTGTTCCGAAAATTGATTTGGGCGAAAATGTCATGTCAGATGCAGCTTCTAGCATCAGCCATGTAAAAGAAGATATTGAAGATATTGCTTCAGGCCCAATTAAACGACAATTGTAGTGTTAGAAAAAATCATAGCGTTAGACAAACAATTATTAGTATACCTCAACGGATTAGGTTCGCCAGCATTTGACGATTTGTGGTTGATGATTACCAAACAAGCTTATTGGACTCCTTTTTTTTTATTTTTAGCCTATTTGGTGTACCAAAAAAAAGGGTTTAAAAACCTCTTACTTATTATTCTTTTTATTGCTGTTATTTTGTTGTGTTGCAATACTGCTGTTGAACTTTTTAAATCCTATTTTCAAAGATTACGTCCGTGTAATGACCCTGAATTAAAAAACAGTATTAGAATTGTGCACTACACCGACACCTATAGTTTTTTCTCCGGTCATGCTTCTAATTCGATGGCAACCATGTTGTTTTTGTATTTAATTCTAAAAAAATACTACAAGTATATTTTTTTAATCCTATTATACCCT
>CAISUR010000563.1 GCA_903888655.1 uncultured Bacteroidota bacterium
AAATAATAATTTCTTCGAACTCATTTCGCATTAAATTACTATTTGAAAAAAAACTTAACAAAAAAATAACACACATTTGTATATACAAATAAAAAATTATACTACATTTGTATCTACAAATATTGTAAGTACAATAATGAAAATTGAAGAAATTATTAAATCAAATGTGTCGATGGATGATTCTAAAAAAGTTATCCTGAACCTTATGTATACACAATCTGTAATTGCGGATAAGTTTAATGAACTTCTAAAACCTTATGACTTATCAAGCGAGCAATTTAATGTACTTCGAATATTAAGAGGACAAAAAGGTTGTCCTGCTAATATGTGTTTGATTCAAGAACGCATGATAACCAAAAACAGCAACACTACCCGATTAATTGACAAATTACTTCTAAAAGAATTCGTTACCAGAGAAGTTTGTCCTGAAAACCGCAGAAAAATTGAAGTACAAATTACGAAAAAAGGGTTAGCATTATTAGAAGAATTAGACCCTAAAGTTTTAGATAACGAAAAAACTTTTTCAAACAATTTGAATCCTAAAGAAATCGAATTACTAAATAATTTATTAGAAAAATACAGAACCATAAATACTAACATTTAACATTAAAATTCCATGAGTCAATTTAACGAAAATGCCAAATGGCGTTATGCCACTAAAAAATTTGATACCACTAAAAAAGTATCTGCCGAAGATTTAGCAACTTTAAAAGAAGCTATTCAACTTTCTGCTTCTTCATTCGGATTACAATTATATAAGGTTATCATTGTTGAAAATCCAGAATTAAGAGCAAAACTACTACCTGCTTCTTGGGGACAAACTCAAATTGTTGATGCCTCTCACTTAATCGTTTTTGCTAATCAAACAAAATTTGACGATAGTGATGTAGACGCTTATCTAACTAGTGCAACAGCAATAAGAAATTTACCAGAAGGTGCTTTGTCAGGATACGGTGACTTTATGAAAGGATCATTAGCTAATATGCCAGAGGATGTAAGACCAAATTGGACTGCGAAACAAACATACATTGCATTAAGCAATTTATTGAATGCAGCTGCAGAACTTAAGATAGACGTTACCCCAATGGAAGGATTTGTACCTGCTCAATACAACGAAATTTTAGGTTTAGACAAATTAAATCTTAATGCTTCCTTGGTTGCTGCTGTTGGATACCGTCATGAAGAAGATGCTACGCAACATTACGCTAAAGTTAGAAAATCAAATGAGGATTTATTCCTTACACTATAATAAATAACCTTAATAAATAAATAAAATGAAAAATTTAAAAACAATTGCAATCGCATTATTCGTAGCTATCTCAACTATAGCTACCGCTCAAACTAAAAAAGTTGACGTAACTAAAAGCACTGTTCATTGGTTAGCAAAAAAAGTTACTGGTCAGCACGACGGTACAGTTAACTTAAAAGATGGTTTGTTGGTATTCAAAGACAACAAATTAAAAGGAGGTAACTTTACCGTAGACATGACCTCATTAACTTCTACAGATTTAACTGGAGAGTATTTAGGAAAATTAAACGGACACTTAAAATCAGAAGATTTTTTTGGTACGGAAAAACATCCAACTTCAAAATTAGTTTTCAAAAAAATAACTGATAAAGGTAATGGAGTTTATGCTGTAACTGCAGATTTAACGATTAAAGATGTAACGGCTCCCGTAACTTTTAATTTGACTGTAAAAGGAACAAATGCTTCAACCAAATTTAATGTAAATAGAACTAAATATGGTATTAAATATGGATCTGGAAGCTTCTTCGAAAATTTAGGAGATAAAGCAATTAATGACGAATTTGAATTATCTGTAAGCTTACAGTTATAATTTTACATTATTATTAAAATT
>CAISUR010000564.1 GCA_903888655.1 uncultured Bacteroidota bacterium
TGTCCTTTTGGTGCATGTTCTGCCACATATGTTGCAGCTCCACCATATTCACCTCCCAGCGCTAAACCTTGAAGCAAACGAAGTAAAAGCACTAATAATGGCGCTATAAAACCAATAGTTTCATAACTCGGAATACAACCAATCATAAAGGTTGCGCCTCCCATTAAAACTAAGGTAACCATAAAGGTATATTTTCTTCCTATCAAATCGCCTAATCTTCCAAAGAATAAAGCTCCAAATGGTCGTACAATAAACCCTGCTGCAAACGTTGCCAAAGTCGATAAAAAGGCTGCAGTTGGGTTATCTGCTGGAAAGAATTTAGTAGATAACACTACGGCTAAACTTCCAAAAATGTAGAAGTCATACCATTCAATCATCGTTCCTAATGAGGAAGCAGAAATGACTTTCCAAATTCCTTTTGTTGATTTTTCACTCATAATTTTTAGTTTTTTGTAAATTATTATTTATACCCTTACACTTTTAAAATTACTGTCATGTTTGACTTTAATGCCCTCACAATAGCGCTCGGGTAAACAATAAGTAATGGCATAATAGAGTAAATTTAAGACTCAAAGGTATTAGAAAGAATACGCACAAGATACCAGCCCTCTTACGTTTCCTACATTAGTTTTATTATCGATTGCTTTTCCATAAAGATCGGCATCCCCCCAAGTAGCTGCAGTATATTCTATTTCTGGTGATATTCTGAATTTATTTTTCTTAAAGTCCACTCTTGCAGAAGCTCTCCATACATTATCTATAACTCTACTGCCGCTTATTCCTCTCATATAAATTGTACTTACAGTAGATGCGGCAGTACTAGCTCCATCATTTTTGGTATACCCAAAAAATAAACCCGGTGCTACTGATTTTCCATTACTGGCAATTTCTATCCAAGAAGCGGTTGTTTTAATTGGATCATAGGATTGAATACCATTGTTAGTAGTTCCAGTGAATCCACCCAACATTACTAAACTATTCAAGTTTCCTCCTGAAATACCATATACTTTTACAAAAAATTTATCATTAGAATATTTAGCATATCCAAATACAGAAGAACTATTCACTTTTTCAGTTGTTGCCAACTTTGTGGTAGTACTTCCATTATCTGTCAAGGGTTGAATAGACTTGTACTCTGCTCCTACTCCTGCAATCCATTTTTGATTTTTAAATTGAAATGATAAATTCATTGAAGGAATAGGCGAATTGATAGAAGCCGAATTTTGAGTACCTATTGCTGATGTTGTTGCAGTAAACTCTCTTTCTTTGTAAGCAGTAATCGCTACTGAAAATTCTTTAGTCAAATTTTGTTTTAATTTTACTTGAGTAGCCCAGCCAAAAGGATTAAACATAATTCCTGTATTAAAATCAGCAACCCCCGGAAAAACCTCTGGAATAAAAGTTGGATACCAAGTTTGACCCATAGTAATTTGAGTTTTAGTCCAGTCCATAGTCACAAAAGCATGTCTTAAACGCAATAACCCAATCGAAGTCCCTTCTATATTACCATAGAAATCCCCCTCTAGGGTTCCATTCATTTTTGCTCCCCAAACATTAGGACCTTTTACTTTTGCTCCCAATCTCGAAGTAACCGATAAAAAATTAGATTGAGATACAGCATTAACATCTTTACCGTTACTATCACGTACTACATCTAATGGATATAAATTCAACTGGTCTTCTCTAACAGAAGATGATTTTCGTGAATCATAAATATAGTCGGTTCTAATAAAGCCATACATTGATACGTCCCATTCTTTTTCAGCAGGAGTTGCTGTTGTTTGTGCATTTCCCATCAAAGAGAACGCTGCTAATGATAAGATAATAATTTTTTTCATAAGGTTTTAATTTGGTTAGAATTGTTTTTTGACATGACCAAATTCTAAATTTTTACCAATGAAAAAAAATGTAGTATATATTGTTGTAAAATAATATAGCTAATCTTTAAAACGCTCCCATTTAATAAGCATAAACTTATCACCCAATTCGGTAATAATCATTCCAGCTCCTTTGAGTTGATCCTTATTTTTAAGAAATTCAACCAATTCTAAGTGGTTATAAATCTTATAGGTAGGATGGTAATCGGTATGATTGGGTTTGACCACTTTATACTCTTTAACCCAATTGCTCACCGTTACATGGGAAACGCCAATTATACGCTCTATCTCTCTAAAACTTAGGCCTTCTAAATACAATTGCAAGGCTTTGGTTACATAGTAGCTATCAATCTTTTTGCCCATCTTATTGACCGTGAAGTAGTAATTGCATTTTTTACATAAAAATCTTTGTCGCTCTTTGATGACTCCACTTTTTACTATGGTATCACTTTGACATTTTGGGCAAGCTAAAATATCCATATATATAAATTTTGCATAAATATACTAATTTAGCAAATATTCAAAAGCATTTTTTAGATTTTTTTTAACTTAAAATTGCACTCTCTTCAATTTTACAAGGAATTAATTGCATAAATACTATATTTTTAATGAAAACTAATATTAGAGATACTAAAGAATCACAAACCTAAAGTCTCAAGATTTAATTAAATTGTTTTAAGCTCGATAATCTAAAATTTACAAAAGAATAGTTTTAAGCTAAAAAAACCGATTCATTTCTAAATCGGTTAATAATGTTAATTATACATTTTCTTTCTCAACTCCTGAATTTTATCATCTTCAAGATATTCATCAAAAGTCATGTATCGGTCTATAACGCCATTTGGAGTGATTTCAAGAACTCTGTTAGCAACAGTTTGCGCAAACTCATGATCATGTGTTGTAAATAGGACCGAGCCTTTGAAGTTTTTTAATGAATTATTGAAAGCAGTAATCGATTCTAAGTCCAAGTGATTTGTTGGTTCATCTAGCATTAAGACATTGGCACGTATCATCATCATTCTGGATAACATGCAACGAACTTTTTCTCCTCCTGAAAGTACCGTACATTTTTTCAAAGCTTCTTCACCCGAAAAAATCATCTTTCCAAGAAAACCTCTAACATATACCTCAACACGCTCTTCTTCAGTTTTAACAAATTGGCGTAACCAATCGACTAAATTCAAACTTCCATCAGTAAAAAACTGACTATTGTCATTCGGTAAATAGGATTGATTGGTTGTAATTCCCCAACTAAATTCTCCTGCATCCGCTACTTTATTTCCATTTAGTATTTCATAGAACGCAGTTGTGGCGCGAGAATCTTTTGAAAATACAACGACTTTATCGCCTTTTGCCATATTCAAATCTACATTTTTAAATAAAATTTCACCATCTATTGAGGCAGCAAGATTTTGCACATGTAGGATTTGATCTCCCGCTTCTCTTTCAACATCAAATATGATGGCAGGATAACGACGGCTTGATGGACGAATTTCATCAAGATTTAATTTATCAATCATCTTTTTACGAGATGTAGCTTGTTTTGATTTTGCCACATTCGCACTAAAACGACGGATAAATTCTTCTAATTCGGCTTTCTTTTCCTCCGCTTTTTTGTTTTGTTGTGCTTTTTGTTTGGCAGCTAACTGACTGGATTCATACCAAAACGTATAATTTCCAGAATAGTGGTTAATTTTTGAAAAATCAATATCTGATATATGCGTACAAACGGAATCTAAAAAGTGTCTATCATGAGAAACTACAATTACAGTATTTTCATAATTAGCAAGGAAATTCTCCAACCATGTTATGGTTTCAAAATCAAGGTCGTTGGTAGGTTCATCCATTACCAAAACATCAGGATTTCCAAAAAGTGCCTGTGCTAATAACACACGTACTTTCATTTTTCCTTCCATTTCACTCATTAAATTGTAATGCATATCGGCGGAAATTCCCAAATTAGACAACATCGCTGCCGCATCAGAATCGGCATTCCATCCGTTCATTTCTTCAAATTGAACTTGCAACTCCCCTATTCTATTGGCATTCTCATCGGTATAATCAGCATACAAAGCATCCATTTCTGTTTTGATTGCAAACAATACTTTGTTTCCCATCATTACCGTTTCTAAAACCGTATGTTCATCAAACATATTGTGGTTTTGATTTAAAACCGACATACGTTTTCCGGGTTCCAAAATTACTCGTCCAGAAGTTGGGTCAATTTCTCCCGAAAGAATTTTTAAAAAAGTAGATTTTCCGGCACCATTAGCACCAATAACTCCGTAGCAATTACCTTGAACGAAAGTGGTATTTACTTCATCAAATAATATTCTTTTACCAAATTGAACTGATAAATTAGAAACTGTAAGCATACTGAAAGGTATTTTAAATTTGGTGCAAAAGTAATCAAATGTGTTGGTTTTTCAGTAGGCTAAATTTAGTTTTTTTAGTGGCAACTTGCATTTGCTTTAACTAACAAACTCATAGTACTGGGAGAAAAATAAGGAATATTCAACCCAAGACCCCGAATAATAAATAACATTCCAATACAAATTGTAACAATAGGTATTATTCTTTGTAATCTACTTCGTAACGGGATTGAAACCTTATTAGAAATATATACTACTGCGCTCATCATCGGAATGGTTCCTAATCCATACAATAGCATATACGTAACACTTAAAGTAACGTTTTGCATGGCTAAAGCACCAAATAAAGCCGCATAAACCAATCCGCAAGGTAAAAAACCATTTAACAAACCTGTCGTAAATAAAGCGTCGGGCGATTTTCGTTTGAATTGATTTCCTAGACTGCTTTTGACTTTCGAAATGACTTTATAAATAGGTTTAGAAAAATTGTATTTCATAAAAACTTTTTCAGAAACAACAGCTATAGTAATCATCAAAATTCCCACGGTGATAGACAATTGTTGTTGAATACCTGCCATAAAAAAACCTCTTCCCAAAATGCCAAATACCAATCCTAATGAAGCATAAGCAGCTAATCTACCTAAATGGTACAACATAATCTGAATTACTTTTTTGGCTGGATTGTTTCTATCTACGGGCAGCATCATAGCAATGGGTCCGCACATTCCTATGCAGTGCAAACTACTAATCAACCCAAAAATAAAAGCTGAATAAAGCATTAGTTATTGTTTAAAATAAACCTCTTCTTTGTTTAGGTATTTTTTACCTTGATAATTCCAATCGATGTTAATGCCCCAACGACCGCCAACCAGATTACTTTTAGGTATGAGCAAATGTGGACTAGATAATGAAATTGGAATTTCAAAATCTAATTTCTGATTAGACGGTCGGTATAAGGACACTATTCCTTTAATATTTGTATAATCAAAATCAGACGGAAAATCGATGATAATTCCCTCTGCTACGGTTTTTATAGCTACTTTATGATTCAAATCGTAAGCATTTTGCTCTTTATCTAAATCTTGTTGCGCTAACAATTCTTTTTTATAATATTCAGTGACTACAAATTCGTTATCATATTTGTGGTCTGTAACGACACGAAATACGAAGAATAATATAAAACTCAAAAAAAGTACAAACGCAATGACTATTCCTGTTCCCCAATTAATTTTCATAACTTAATCTTTTTTAATTAAAACTTCTAGGTCCGATGAAGTTGGTTGTTTCCGTATCAATCAGTTCTTTATCATTATAAACTTCAATAACTAATTTTGTTTTATCACCTTCCAAAAGTGCTTCGTTTATTTCGATAAATAATGTTCCTTCAGTTAGTTCTTGTTTTTTGACTTTAAAAGAATCTTTACCTACCAACTTAATGGTTCCTTTTGGGGAAACCAATTTAAAATAAACATTATTAAAATCGTGTTCGGTTTTATTAACCACTTTAAAAGTGTAAATATCGCTGATATTGTCACCATGGTGTTGAAACAATTGCCCTGGAAGGTGTAAAATAGTAGCTTCAACATCATTTCTTAGAAACAACATTCCGATAAAAACTCCTGTTAGAATTAATAAAACCGAAGCATACCCTTTCATTCTAGTTGTGAAAACAAACTTTTCTTTCTTTACAATTTCATCTTCACTGGCATAACGAATCAAACCTTTGGGTAATCCTACGCTTTCCATAATGGAATCGCATTCATCTATACAAGCGGTACAGTTTATACATTCTAATTGTGTTCCGTTACGGATATCAATTCCGGTTGGACAAACATGAATACATAATTTACAATCGATACAATCGCCTTTTCCTGATGAAGCTCTATTTTCTTGTTTATTGAATTTAGCTCTGCCCAGCTCCTTTTCACCTCGAACATGATCGTAAGCAACAATAATCGATTTATTATCTAACAAAGCACCTTGCAATCTTCCGTAAGGACAA
>CAISUR010000565.1 GCA_903888655.1 uncultured Bacteroidota bacterium
AAAAGAAAGAAGAAAAATTTACTTTTTATTTACTGTTGTAAAACCAGCTGGAAAGTACAAGTTTTCGAAAATTAAAATTTACGACAATACAAGACACGAACAAATGTTATTTGATATTCCGTTAGAAATGAATTTTGAAATTGAAAAAGGAAAAACAACCTATTTTGGACAGTTAACTGTAAATACTAAAAAGAAAAAGTATACTGTGGAAAACAAACTGGATCGAGATAAAACATGGTTTGCTCAAAAATTACCTCAAATACAATTACAATAAAAAATGAATACTGATAAACTTATTGAATTAGGTTTTTATACACTACCAGCTGTTGTAACAGGGTTAGTGGCTCTTTATATGTTTAAATATTTTTATAAAAATGACGAGCAAAAAAGACGCTATTCGTTAATGAAAGAAAATCAAAAGCAAGCATTGCCAATAAAATTACAAGCCTATGAGCGGTTAGCATTATTATTAGAACGCATCAATCCTACTAAACTATTGCTTCGTATTGCGCCATTGAATGATGATAAAAATGAGTACCAACAATTATTAGTTAGACATATTGAACAAGAATATGAACACAATATCACTCAGCAAATTTATGTTTCGGACGAGTGTTGGACGATGATTGTCACTGCAAAAAACACGATTATTCAAAATATTAGAAAAACAGCTTTAAGCCCTGAGGTGGTTAATTCTGATAAATTACGTGAAACTATCTTGAAAGATTTGTTTGAAGGTGAATCGGCTACAAATATTGCATTGGCATTTTTAAAATCTGAGTTGAAAGAGTTTTTATAGAAACTTGTTGTAAACCTATTGTTTATTTATGAAAATAACAACATTCAAACTTTCAATTTTAATTGTTCTTTTTTCAATTAGTTATAGCTATGCCCAAAATTACTATCCAAAATTGAATAATTTATTTTTGTATGAAGAACAAGAATCTGTTTTCAATAATGAAACGGTTTTTTTTAGAATAGGATTACGAAAGTATTTTAATAAGCTTTTTTACAGTAATTTACAAACTTCAAATAATGGAAGTAGCGCCAATTCGGCTTCTTTTTATAGTTTAAAAATCATTCCACGATTTATATTTGAAACTGATTTTTTTGATGAAAACATTAAACTTAAATTTAATGTTGGTGATGATTCTAGTAAATATCCTTCTTTTCCCGTTATTTATAATGAAATTGTATCTGTGGTGGATAATTTCAAAGAGGGGAGTGGCAATATCACCCTCGATAAAGGAACTGTTTCTTTGAAATTGGCAGATAAGTTGTTGAGCTCCTCTTCAAAATCATCTATAGAATTTTTGATTGAAAGAATTGATTACAAATTTAAAAATAACATATTTGAAATCGAGTTAAACGGCCAATATACTAATGATGTTAAAATTAATAAATCAAAAATTAGCAAAGACTCAAATCGAACAATGAAAATTATTGTAAAAAATAATACTTTTTCGTTGCTTGCTCTTGCAGATCAAAAAGAATTGAAACTAGTAGAAAAAACTATTACTAAAGATGATTTTAAAAATTAGATTTTCGAATTAATTTTTTTCTGTCCTATGATTAATTACACCATCTGGTTTATAGTATTTTACTTAATAATTGACATGGGTTTAGAATCAATTAATGATAATATTTCATTTGTAAAATCGCTATAATCAGACATTGTATCAATATCGTTGTCATTAACACCTACATATTTAGCAGCTTTAAGTAACGTTCCTTTTTGGTCATAGCTATATGTAGTCAAATTATATCCATAACCTACTTTTTCATAGAATTTAAGGTAGTCGGGATAATCTAAATTTTTAATTACTTCAAAATTAACATTGGAATATCGAACCATAACTAATCTATCAAATTTGTCATAACACTCAATGACTAAGGCACTCCTATTACTATTACGTGCCGTAAAGGAATTAAAAATAATTTTAAAATCATCATATTTAAATTCGCTTATTGCCATATTATTTGTACTGTATTTCTTTACAGGTGATTGTTTTCTAATAGTTGTAAAATAACTTAAAATCATGTCCAAAGGTTCTAATAGTAATGGATTTCTAAATAATCCACCTGATTTCCTGCTATTTTCGATATAAGTTTGTTTTGCTTTTTTGTTTACTTTGATAATTGCATACGGATTTATAAGAATTTCGTAGACTTCTCTGAAAGATAATTTCTCATCAGGCTCAATTTTATTTCCATCTTTATCGGTTTCAATCTGGGTTAATATGGTGAAACTTCCTTTTTTATATTTTTTCTTATAAATGTTATCTGTTAGAATTCCAATATTTACAACGTCATCAACAAGTTCTCCTTTTTTGAAA
>CAISUR010000566.1 GCA_903888655.1 uncultured Bacteroidota bacterium
ACGGAAGTCTTTTCAATTGTCGAAAAACAGTATCGAGATAATGAAAATATCGTAATAAGACTTAATCAATTTTTTGCTAAGAATACAATAAGCGATTCTTTTAGATTTAAGATTGAATTTACCCCGCGAACTGATATCAAAATTGATTGGATTGGAAAAATGAAAGAAAAGGCAAGAGTTTCGAAATTTGGTGCAGATTTATTTTCAAACAATTTAGATATTTCTTCTGAAGAAAATACCCCAATGCAGTTGATTAGTAATATTGCAAATTACTTTTACAGTTCTGTTAAGGCTGACCTAAATCAATTGCTTGACCCTAAATTTTATTTTTCCCTAAAAGTAGAAATGGTGGATGCCGATGGAAAGGCAAATTCAGGTAGCGGAGGACAAGCATATACCGCATTAGCTCTTTTATGCATAGGCAGACTCTCTATCGTACAGAAAAATCAGGAAATGATGAGACAAGGAGTAAAATTTATCATAATCGAAGAATTATCAAACATTGATGATACAAACTTTAATATTTTTCCAGCTATTGCAAGGCAATTTGGTTATCAATTAATAACTATGACACCAAAACCTTTTGGGTCTTACACTGATGAAGAGTGGTTTCTTCACATACTTATAAAAGGGAAAGAAGATAAAGACCGCAACTACACACCTATGAGTTTCTTTAAAACCAAGTCAAGTAACATGGAACTGAACACTTACATAAACAGTCAAAATGAATTGGAAGCAAATTAAATTACTTAATCAGCTTTATCTAGAGGGTTCTATTGCAATAGATATACTCAAGGTTCCATTGGTAAAAAGATGGGAAGAAATGGGTTACTTAGAAACAATCGACAAAAAAGCAGTAAAGAAAACCAGTAGATATGATACAATTTTTGAAAAAGAGTATTTGAACAGGTATCAATTATTTAATGAACTTCTCACTAATCATGGGTTATTGGAAACAAATTTTTCAGAGGAGGACCTCAATTCCTTAATACAAATAGATAATTCTAAAGTAGAACTTCTATCATCAGAAAAATCTCAAAAAGAAATTGCGACACTATATTTTAATGATGCCAAATATTTAAAAAAAGAAAATAAATTAACTAGGGCGATACTTTCTATATTGGGGTTAGACTATTTGTCTGTCGATGAGCACGACCAACAATATCTAACAGTATTACATTGTAAAACAAAGCAACCAAAAGCAATTATTCTCTGTGAAAACATAAATCAATTGCGTAAGCCAAGGCTGAATGAAATAGAACTTTGGTATGCTGGCGGAAGGAATACAGCTAAATTGAAATTCGCCGAAGAACCTACAATTCCTTTTTATTATTTATGCGATTGGGATAATAGAGGAATAGAAATATTTCAGGATATAAAAAAGAACATCTTCCCCAATATTGAAATCCTAATTCCAGAACCACCCATAAAGATGTTGGATATAAAATCAGAATGGAAAACAGAGATCAATTCAAGCTTATTTTCAAATGAAGCTTTACAGCTTTTAAATAATCTGATTCCAAATAAATGGATAGAGGAAGAGAGTATAAACAGTATTCT
>CAISUR010000567.1 GCA_903888655.1 uncultured Bacteroidota bacterium
ATATTTGTGAAAATTTTATGGAAATGTATTTTTCAATTATTATTCCTGTCTACAATAGACCCGACGAGATAAAAGAATTACTGGATAGCTTACTTCAATCAACA
This sequence comes from uncultured Bacteroidota bacterium, assembly GCA_903888655.1. Classification (GTDB taxonomy): domain Bacteria; phylum Bacteroidota; class Bacteroidia; order Flavobacteriales; family Flavobacteriaceae; genus Flavobacterium. The sequence goes on from CAISUR010000567.1 coordinate 105, forward strand.
TATAAAAAAGATTTTGAAGTGGTAATCGTTGAAGATGGGTCACAAATAGATTGCAAAAGAGTTGTTGAAGAATATTCTAATAAATTAACTGTTTCCTACTATTTCAAACAAAACTCAGGGCCTGGAGATTCGAGAAATTATGGAATGCGTCGTGCAAAAGGAGATTATTTTATCATTTTTGATTCCGATTGTATTATTCCAAGTCAGTATTTGGTTGAGGTTGAAAAAGAACTACAATCTAATTATGTTGATTGTTTTGGTGGGCCAGATAATGCTTTGAAATCATTTTCTAATATTCAAAAAGCTATAAATTTTGCCATGACTTCGTTTCTTACCACAGGAGGCATAAGAGGTGGGTCAGAGAAGATTAATAAGTTTCAACCTAGAAGTTTCAACATGGGAATTTCTAAAAAAGCATTTGAGAAATCTAATGGATTTGGAAATATTCATCCTGGCGAAGATCCAGATTTAACTATAAGATTATGGAAATTGGGTTTTGAAACCCGATTATTTTCATCTGCTTTTGTTTACCATAAAAGAAGAATTGATTGGGATAAATTTAGTATTCAAGTTTCTAAATTTGGTAAAGCAAGACCCATATTAAATAGTTGGTATCCAGAATATAATAAAATTACCTATTGGTTTCCTACTTTTTTTATCATAGGGCTATTGCTTTCTGCTGGATTGCTTCTCATTTTATTTGATTGGTTTTTGAAATTTTACTTCCTCTATTTCATTGTAGTATTTATTGTTTCAAGTTTTCAAAATAAAAATCCGATAATTGGATTACTTTCAGTTGTAGCGGTTTGGAAACAATTTTTTGGTTATGGGTTTGGCTATTTGACTTCTTTTGTTAAAATAAACATCCTAAAACAGAAGCCACAAGATGCGTTTCCAGAATTGTTTTTTAAAGTAAAAACATCCGAAGAACCCATTGAAAAGCAACTTCCAATTGAAAAAGAAATCCCTATCCAAAAATCGGTTGAAAAGGCTATTGATGCCATTATTACTCCCATTCAAAAATTAGTTGAACCGATAGAAAGAAAAACCAGAATTGTTGGTCTTACAGGCGGTATTGGGAGCGGAAAAACAACCATAGCCAATTATATGCAATCTAAGGGAATTCCGGTCTATATTTCAGATTTAGAGGCAAAAAAAGTAATGGATTCTCCAGAAATAGTTCAAAAAATAACCAGGATTTTCGGCACCGATATCATTGATTCAAACAACAAGCTAATAAGAGAAAAATTAGCCTCTATCGTTTTTAATGAATCGGAAAAATTAAAACTTCTTAATGGAATTGTGCATCCTGCTGTTAAAAAACATTTTGAAAATTGGATTCTTCAACATCAGAAAGCGTCTTTTGTAATAAAAGAAGCAGCGATATTGTTTGAAAGTGGCAGCTATAAAGATTGTGATTATATTATTACAATTGCTTCACCACTTGAAACTAGAATAAACCGAGTGTTAAAAAGAGATCATACAACCAAAGAAAAAGTACTACAGAGAATCAACAATCAATTATCTGATGAAGAGCGAAAACAAAGAAGTGAATTTATAATTGAAAATACTGATTTTGAACAAACCAAAATTCAAGTGGATCAAATTTTAGAAATTTTAAAAAATAAATAATTTTTGGGCATAATGTTAATGTTTGGTTAATCTATTAACAATATAATTGTTAAAATACTAATTTTGTTGTGATGAATAAGTTTGTTTTTAGACTTTTAGTGCTGTTAATGAGTATTTCATTAATAGGCATCATTTTAGTGCAAGTTTATTGGTTTAATACTTCATTAGAAAAGAGCGAAGAACAGTTTGTATTTCATATAAAACAAGTTTTAGGAAACGTTTCTAAAAAGTTGCAAAGACAAGAAGAGTATGCGTTTTATAGTAGGGTTAAGAAACTAAAAGACAGTACAGGAAAGTCTCCAAAAAGTGAAGATTTAATTGAATATAGATACTCACAAAGAAATACAAAGACTAATGAGACTATAATTTATTCAAATAGTATTATATCAGAAGATTACGATATATTTTCAACGCTCTTTGACAAAAAATCTGATAATTCTAAAATTAAGAGCTTTACAGCCAAACGAAAAACTGAGATTTTCAATAATAATTCCTTTGATAATTCTGCAACAAAAAACAAAATAACTCCAGACATAACAATACAAAAATCAGGGAGTTTAGATATTCTTGAGCGTGCTGGATTTGAAATTCAGTATAAAGATATTGTCGCTAATTATCCTATTCAGGAAAGAGTTTCAAAAGAAAATTTACAGAAAATTTTAGCCAATGAATTGAAAGAATATGGAGTTAAAACTCCTTTTGAATTTAATGTTTACAGTAATGGTTTAGCTACAAAAATAAAATCAGAACATTTTGCTTATGACAAATATGCAACCTATTCTATTCCGATTTTTATAGATAATGATGGAAACAACAAATATTCACTATTAGTAACGTTTCCACAAAAAAAGAAATTTTTATTTTCAGAAATTCTTGCCATTACATTATTGTCAATCATTTTTACGCTGATAATTATTATTGCTTACGCAAATGCATTACATCAATTAATGAAACAACGACAGATTTCTGAAATAAAAACAGATTTCATCAACAATATGACCCATGAGTTTAAAACACCTATTGCTACAATCAATCTAGCTTTAGATGCTATTAAAAACCCAAAAGTGATAGATGACAAGGAAAAAGTTTTTAGGTACCTACAGATGATTCGTGATGAAAATAAACGAATGCATGCTCAGGTAGAAAATGTTTTGAGAATTTCAAAGTTAGAGAAGAAAGAATTAGAAATATCAAAAGAATCTCAAAATATTCATCAAGTTATTGAAGACGCCGTTGATCACGTAAATTTAATAATTGAAGATAGACAAGGTATCATAACGACTCATTTTGAAGCGAATAGGACTTCAGTTTTGTTAAATGATGTTCATTTTACGAATGTAATTGTTAATATTTTAGATAATGCCATAAAATATTCACCAGAGAATCCCGTTATAGATATCTCTACTGAAAATGTTAAAGATTTTATTGTTATCAAAATTAAAGATCAAGGAGCTGGAATGAGTAAAACTGCTCAAAAAAGAATTTTTGAAAAATTTTATAGAGAACATACAGGAGATATACACAACGTCAAAGGACACGGATTAGGTTTGGCTTATGTGAAAAGAATTATTGAAGACCACAATGGTCAAATTTTTGTTGAAAGTGAAAAAGGAAAAGGAAGTACATTTATTATAAAAGTCCCATTGATAAATTAAAGAAAAACCATGGAAAAAGAAGTAAAAAAAATATTATTAGTTGAAGATGACCAAAATTTTGGAGCCATCCTTAAAGATTATTTATTGTTAAATGATTTTGAGGTTACCTTGGCAAAAAACGGCATGGAAGGTTTCGAAAAATTCAAAAAAGACACTTTTGATTTATGTATTTTGGACGTAATGATGCCTTATAAAGACGGTTATACTTTAGCAAAAGAAATACGTGAAAAAAACAAAGAAGTGCCAATAGTTTTTCTTACTGCCAAAGCAATGAAAGAAGATGTGCTTAAAGGATATAAAGTAGGGGCAGATGATTATCTTAATAAGCCCTTCGATTCAGAAGTGTTGCTTATGAAGATTAAAGCGATTATGCAAAGAAAAGCTACTGAAACAAAACCTGAAAATGTTCAATTTGAATTTGAAATTGGTAAATTTCATTTGAATTCAAAACTTCGTTTTCTTACATTTCCTGGTAATGAACCAATCAAATTATCTCCTAAAGAAAACGAATTACTTAAAATGCTAGCCGTTTATGTGGAAGATTTAATGCCGAGAGAATTGGCGTTAACCAAAATTTGGAGAGATGATAATTACTTTACTTCTAGAAGTATGGATGTATACATTGCTAAATTAAGAAAATACCTCAAAGACGATCCAAATGTTGAGATTTTAAACATTCACGGTGAAGGATTTAGATTAGTTGTAAAAAAATAAGAATGAGCTCCAAGAAATTGGAGCTTTTTTATTTTTGCTCGAGTTCTAATGCAAAACATGTTTTTCCTTCGGTTGCAATAGTATATATGTTTTCATGTTTTTCAATTTCAACGGTTTGGTTAAGAGATGTTTCCTTTAAATAATTCATCTCAAAAGATTTCAAGTTTTGTTTTAAAAGTAAATCAGTGTCTACACAATCTAAACACCATTCTAAATATTTCATACTATTGGCATGATTCACAATATCAATATCAGACAAAAACACCTTTCGAGTTGTTACAAATTCAAACTCTTGTTGAATATTAATTTTAGAAAAAGGTATGACAAGAGCTGATTTGTCGGTATATTTCTCAAAATGGTCATGAGGTAACGCCAAAGTCTCAGGACGACGTGTTTTGGTATTAAAGACTGCCCAAAAAGTTTCGCAACTTACAATCTTTTCTTCGCCAAGATACATTTCTAAACAACGAATCGAACGCGAATTTTCTAACGATTTAATCCAGGTTTTTACCGTAACGGTTTCTTTCCATTTTGGCAAACGAATCACTTCAACTCTCATTTTACTTAATACCCAAGCTTGGTTAAATTCTTGCATATCGCTAAAACTTAATCCGCCAAGTTCAGAATGTGCAGCTGCAGTTAACTGAAAAAGATTACATAATTCAGTATATTTCAAATACCCATTAGGATAACATTGTAGAAAATTAATTTCCCAAGTTTTGGATAAAATAGAAGTGAAGTTAGGTGAGATTGGCATTGTTATTTGTGTTTCTAATTTTATTTTCTATAAAATTTATGATTTCCATTCTATCAAACAAGTAATCAAACCATGAGGTGTTTTCTGTTCGCTTAAACCAGGTTAATTGACGTTTGGCAAATCGTCTTGTGTTTTTCTTGATTTCTTCAACGGCAAATTCTAAGGTTGTTTTTCCTTCAAAATAATCAAATAACTCTCTGTAACCAACGGTTTGCAATGCGTTTAGATCTTTATTTGGAAAGAGTTTTTCGGCTTCAGCCAACAAGCCACCATTTATCATAAGATCAACACGTTGGTTGATTCTATCGTAAATTATTTCTCTATCTGCTTCTAAACCAATGATAATTGGCGTGAAGTTTCTTGTGTTTTTTTCCTTATTTAAAAACGAAGAGTAGGGTTTTCCAGTTCCTTTACAAACTTCTATGAAACGCATCATTCGTTGTGGATTTTGCAAGGTTTGCGGATTGGTTTCAAATATAAAATTAAAATAACCATTGTCTAATTCTTTCAGCTGATTTTGAAGATATTCCAAACCTTTTTCTTCATAATGTAAACGAACTTCCTCACGGAATTTAGAATCAATTTCAGGAAAAGTATCAAATCCCTTTAGCACAGCATCAACATATAAACCTGAACCTCCAACCATTATTTGAATAGTATTTTTCAAAAATAATTCGTCAAGTTTTGCTATGGCTTCTTTTTCGAAATCACCTACAGAATAGTTGTCAAAAATAGACTTGTTTTGAATAAAATGATTTGGTGCACTTGCCAATTCTTCGTCAGTTGGAACGGCCGTACCAATTTTCATTTCTTTAAAAAATTGACGACTATCACATGAAATAATATCACAATTGAATTTTTTTGCCAAAGCAATACTCAGGGATGTTTTTCCTATAGCAGTTGGACCGACAATAATGATTAATATGTTGTTTATTTCTGGTTTCAAGTTATAAATTCAAAAATGGTTAATCAAAACTTCACAATCTTCATCACTCTATATTTTCTCAAATAATTCTGGATAATTTGTCGGGTATCGCGATTATTTTGCATTGGAATTAGTATGTTTTTCAAAACTTCAATATTCGTAATTTGATAGTTCAAGTCATAAAAACAATATCCTTTGTAAATTCCGTTTTCGATTAAAACAGCACTTCTTTCGTCTACTTTCCTGCCTCGATCAATGACAATCATATTGTTATTTTCAAACTTCATTGCTTTAATAAAATCTTCTACACGTTGATTGTATTCATGCGTAGATTCTTTTCCCAAACAGGCGCCATTACATTCTTTAATTTTGTATTGAAAACAACCGTTTTGCGTTTCATATAATCCGTTTAATTTTTGACACAAATTATATTTTTCGGTAATTCGAAACAACGCATTTTTTCCTTCTTGAATAGAGGTGTACGAAGTAATTTCTTTTTTTCTACCATCTGTTTTTTGCAATTGTAAACATAAATAACCATTTTCGTCTAAAACCTCATACAAAGCATATTGAAAAATACTTTTTCGTTGTGCTCGATTATAAATGGGTTTGTTGATTTTAATTTCTTCGCTTTCTTTCAATAGCGCAATCAATTCGCTTCCTGTTTCTTCGTGCGTTACTGCAAAAACTTCCAATTGAATTTTTTTGCACTTATTTGTTTTACCTGTAAAATGCTGGTTGACTCTTTTTTTAATGTTTTTGCTTTTGCCAATATAAATTAAATCTCCTTTTTCATTATGGATGTAATAAATGCCTGTTTTAGTTGGCAAACTCTCCACGATATCAAGGAGTTTTGGAACTAATCCACTTTTTATTTCTACTTTTATGGAACTGATTAAGATCTCTTTTTCAGTATCCTTCGATAATAATAACTTGAATAATTTTACCGTTGCTAACGCATCTCCGCTTGCTCTATGTCTATCGGTAACCGGAATTCCAAGTGCACGAACTAATTTTCCTAAACTATACGATTCCATTCCAGGAATTAGCTTTTTAGATAATTCAACTGTGCAGAGTGTTGGACGAATAAAATCATATCCTAATCTATTGAATTCAGTTCTTAAAATTCGATAATCAAATGAGGAATTATGCGCAACAACAATACAATCTTGAGTGATTTCAATAATTCGTTTGGCTACTTCATAAAATTTTGGAGCACTACGTAACATAGCATTATTAATTCCGGTTAATTTAACCACAAACGGTTGAATTTCCTTTTCTGGATTGACCAAACTGATAAATTGATCTACGACCTCGTGACCATCAAATTTATAGATGGCGATTTCGGTTATTCCTTCCTCGTTGAATTGACCACCAGTGGTTTCTATGTCAAGTATTGCGTACATTTTCAATGTCAATATCAATTTCAAAAATAAATATCAATTTCAAAAACCAATCCTAAAAATTTAAGAAATTGAATTTTGTAATTGTTATCGTAATTGATATTGAAAGATTATTTTTTATTAATTATCATTTTTGAAGAAATTTCAATTAACTCTTCAACTTCTTTTAAAAGTAAGGTTCTTATATTTTTGTCACCTTCTTTTATATAATCTAATATTTTAAAGAATTTCGAGATTCCTTTAATTCTTTAACTACTAAACCTACTTTAAAAACAAAATCTTTATTACTAATTGTACCCTGAGCCTTACCGAAATTAAGTGATGAACTTCCAGAAGATCTAATTAATTGATTTTTATAATATTCATTTTCATAAGTTTTATTCAAATTTCTTGTAAACAAAATACA
>CAISUR010000568.1 GCA_903888655.1 uncultured Bacteroidota bacterium
GCAAGATTTTATTTTTTTGAAAATACTGGTTGGCATTATATAAAAGGATGTAATCAATAGCATATTTAATAAAAAAAGTAATACTCAATTTCCAAATTTCAAATTCACCCACAGCCCATAACCCAAAACCTAAAACCAAACTCATATTCATTAACAGAACCACAACTGCCAATAATTTAGCATAAGTGTTTTTATAACTTGAAGTTTTACTTGCCCAACGCACGCGTTGCATAAAAAAAGCATATAAATCGTTTTCAGGCTTTGTTTTTACTATGACTTCACGATGTTTCAAATAATGTACTTTAGTGTCATTTTGAAGTATTGCTTTTTGAAGTAGTAATACATCATCACCACTTGCATGATTATTGATGCCACCAAAACCGCCAAGTTCATGGAAGAATTTTTTGGTATAGGCAAGATTAGCACCATTACACATAAACGGCTTTCCAATTCCGAAGCTACCTATGGTTGTTCCTTGCAAACTTAATAAATCTAATTGCTGAAAGTGATGGAACCAGTTGTTTTTGGTTTTATAAACCACTGCTCCAACTACCATTTCTGCCATATTTTTCTGTATGAAATTATCTAAAGTTAGCAGCCAATTTTTATTCACAATACAATCAGCATCAGTAGTAATAATCCATTCATTTTTCACTATTGGCACAGCTCTTGAAATAGCATCTTTTTTGGGGGAATTAGACAGTCGTAAGTTTTCTAATAGTGTTGTTTCAATCAACCCATTTTCCATACGCCATTTGATATAAACTCGCTCTGAATTGTCTTCCGAAAAATCATCTACCATAATAACTTCAAATAATTCTTTGGGATAATTCAAATTTGAAATTGACTTTAAGAGTTTTGGCAAATTCTTTTCTTCGTTTCTAAACGGAACAATGATTGAGAACGCTGTTTTGGGTTTTTCATTGGTTCTTTCAAATAATTTCACTTTGTTAAAACCAATAATCAGTTGCAAAATAAATACCACATATAGAGCCAAAATTAAGAATAATACAATTTCAATCATAAATATAATAACACAGATTATACAAATTTATACATATTAACCAAATTCTTTAATGAAAAATAAAATCTTTGTGACTTAGCGCCTTTGTGGCAAAACCTTAAAAATCAACACAAAATAACTTCCAATGATTACCGGTAACACGACATTCAAAAACCACATTAGCGTAGTTACAAAAATGACAACCCATTCGTTAACACCCAATAATCCGAAGAAATACACTGCTAAACTGCCTTTTAAGGCAAAATCTAAAAATTGAAAACTCGGAATGACGGAAGCTAAGAAATAAACGGTAGTAATACTTGCCATTAAAGTGATGTACGATAAATCAACATCAAAAGCCAAAAACAAAAAATAATATTGGTGAGAAAAAACTAAATAACGGCACATTCCTAATAAAAAGTTCTTACGATGAATTTTCTTCGGAATTTCGTTGATTCGTTCTAATAAACTTTCAATGGAATGCCCTTTAATAGCGATGCTTTTGGTGAAGTAGGAAAACAATAAAAATACAATGGTAAACGCCAAAATTCCCAAACTCCAGAGCCAATAACCTAATAGAAGCATGCCTAATAATCCGAAAAAGCCTGTGGCAACAATCTGAATTCCGTTGCAAATCAAGTTTAAAAAAATGATATTTTTTGTATCTTTTTTTTCAAAATACAACGCTTTTCCAGCATATTCTCCTACTCCAACCGGAGTAAAAACACCTAAGGTTAAGGCAGCAAGAACTTGTTTCGTGGCTTCGTAAACGGATATTTCTCGAACTACTTGAGCCAAGTTTTGCCATTTTAAAATTTCCAAATAACGGTTTAAAAAACTAAAAAATAAAATGAATGAAATTCCCGCAACCGATTGATTTTTATGAAATAGAACTAAAAAGCGTTCCCAATCCAGCTTGTCGTTATCCGCCAATTGGTCGTAAATAAAATAAAAAGCCGCAATAACAATCAAAAGTTTGATTATAAAAACACCGAATTGTTTAGCTTTGTAAGGAATTGAAATCATTGTTGCAAAGAAACAAAACTTTGAGCGTGAAACCTTAAACTTGAAACTAAATAATTGGCACACGAACGCATCATATTAGGAATCGACCCTGGAACCACCATTATGGGTTTTGGACTGATAAAAGTCATTAATAAAAAAATGGAATTTCTGCAGTTAAACGAATTAATTCTATCTAAATACGACGACCATTACACCAAATTGAAAGTCATTTTTGAACGCACTATCGAGTTAATTGAAACCCATCATCCCGATGAAATTGCTATTGAAGCACCTTTTTTTGGAAAGAACGTGCAATCGATGTTAAAGTTGGGAAGAGCACAAGGTGTAGCAATGGCGGCAGGTTTGTCGCGTCAAATTCCGATTACCGAATACGAGCCCAAAAAAATAAAAATGGCCATTACCGGAAACGGAAACGCCACTAAAGAACAAGTGGCTAAAATGTTGCAACAACTCCTCGGATTGAAAACATTACCCAAAAATCTCGATTCTACTGATGGTTTAGCCGCTGCAGTTTGTCATTTTTTTAATACCGGAAAAGTCATCGGAGAAAAAAGTTATACCGGTTGGGATGCTTTTGTCAAACAGAATGAAAATAGAATTAAATAATTTGAAGATTTGCAAATTTGAAGATTCTTGATTGCAAGATTCATTTTCAAATTTTCAAATTGATTAATTTCCAAAAAATGTCAGGAATCTATATCCACATCCCATTTTGCAAACAAGCGTGTCATTATTGCGACTTTCATTTTTCGACCTCATTGAAAAAGAAAGACACAATGGTTTTGGCTTTGACTAAAGAAATGGAAGTGCGTAAAAATGAGTTCAAAAATGAGGTTGTAGAAACGATTTATTTTGGCGGAGGAACGCCTTCGATTCTAGAGATTTCAGATATTAAAGTTTTGATTGATACAGTTTTCAAACATTATAAAGTAATTGAAAATCCAGAAATTACAGTAGAAGCCAATCCAGATGATTTATCCAAAGACCGCATCATCGAATTGTCTCAGAATAGAGTAAACCGACTTTCTATCGGTATTCAATCTTTTTTTGAAGACGATTTAAAACTGATGAATCGAGCACATAATTCGGCGGAAGCTAAAGAATGTTTAGAACTAGCAACACAATATTTCGATAATATTTCTATCGATTTGATATACGGGATTTCGGGAATGAGTAATGAAAAATGGAAACAAAATATTGAAACCGCTTTGTCGTTTA
>CAISUR010000569.1 GCA_903888655.1 uncultured Bacteroidota bacterium
AAAACTTTTTTACAGAAAATAAATTATTTAAAAAACAACTGTAAAGAGAAAAACTAATTTTCATGTATTTTATTTATGAGTTTTAAAACTATGGAATTATCTAGATTCTAAAAATTTTAAAAACCCCGAATGAATATCCGAGGTTTTATAATCTTTTATTTATAAAATTATTGTTTGATAACTTTAATTGTTACTTTTTTCCCTAGAGAAACTATCTCAACAAAATAAGATGAAGGGTTTAATGAACTCATATCAATACTAGTCATCAATTGATTTGGTGAAATAGAAAGGACTTTTTGTCCCATCAAATTAAAAATAGTCACTTGAGAAATCTCATCAGAATTTGATAAAGTAATACTATCTGTTACTGGATTTGGAGCATATTTAAAATTAACCAATTCATTTGTCATAGTAGTCATTGAAGGAGAAGGCACTACTTCACCTGTAGACAAAATCATAGCTCCTCCAGTATATCCTTCAAAAACGATTTGTGATAACTGTGTAGCTGTTAATCCAGTAGCATCTAACCCAACAAATAATTGACCATTGGTTCCTGAAGCTCCAGCAGTTCCTGTCCATCCTTTAATAGTTAAAGTTTTTCCTGCTATCCAAAAATCAGCAGCTCCCGGACTTGCGCTACTACTTGTAAATACTAAAGCATGTTGCGTTGCTCCTAATTTTATAACTGAATTATCGGTTAGAGATAAAGTCCCCATATTTTCAGTAAAATCAGCATTTAAGTTTCCTGATAATTCTAAATTAGTTGCGTCTGGAATAATTTCAGAGGCAGATAAAGTAACTCCTGCAGGTGTTGTATTAGCAATAATTAAAGCCGTTGGATTTGGAAAATTAGCTTGAATAATTTGAGCACCTATACCATTCAAAGTGATTCTATTAGTAGCTGTCATAGTTCCTGTTCCAGTTGTAAATGCTCCAGAAATTGAAATATCAGCATTAAATTTTCTAGGACCACCAGAAACATCTAAATTATTAAAAGTTCCTAACGAAATAGATTGAGTATTATTGGTACTCGTGTAATTATAGTAAACATCAAATGGCCATGTAATTCCAGCTGGCAAAGCAGTTGAATTAGGGTTTTTTGTTTTTAACGTCCCAGTACCTGTAAGTATATTTACAGCAGCTAATTTACTTGAAGCCATATTTAATATTGATCCTGCAGGAATATTAAATGTACCCGCAACAGAAATTGTACCTGCAGCTGTAGCGCCAGTAGTACCCTGAGTTAAAATATTCAAATTTCCGTAGGCAGCACCAGGAACATTTTGCGCATCAGCACCATTAAAAGTAACAGTCGAATTAGGATCTATAGTATTTATCGTATAGTTTGATGTTAAACTAGTATCTGTTAATATTGTATTCGCACTAATATTTAGAACTCCTGTAAAAGAAGCCGATGCAGGAATTGTTAATGAATTTGCAGCAATTCCGTCTCCTAATTGCACTAAACTAGCAGAACCCGATACAGTCCATGGAGCACTGATAGAAGCTCCCGTATTTACAATTTTAAATACTTGATTGTCGGCAGTAAAGTTTACAGGATGTGTTCCTGAACCATCCATATTAGTTCCCCAATTAGCAACATTTATTGCATCTGAATTAGATGCAAGGTAAAAAACACTTGCAGTTACTGTTCCTTTGAATAATTTAAAATGATCAATATACAAGTTTACTGATGTAGCACCATTATTTAACAAATATCCAAAATTAGGAAGTGAATTTGCCACAAATCCAGCAGTATCAGTAACAGCTCCAGTTCCACAAACCGTAGTAGCTAAAGCAGGGTCAGCATAAACAGCTGCTGTACCTGTTGCAGGAGCCGCGTCGTCTTTTTGCAACATACTCCATGTATTGTTTAAAGGATTATAGGTAATTTGTACACTTAATACATCTCTTATCCCAGCTAAAGTTATACCAGGAATAATACTTGTTAAAGTAGAAGTATAAGGTGCTGCTGATCCAGTATCTAATATTCCTCCTGTAAAACTCACTAAATCATAAGTACTTCCAGCTACACCACCTACATCACCCATTACTAAAGCATAACCTTTTGCAGTGGATGCTTGTGGATTTGCATTATCACAGGCTATTATTGCCGCTACTCCATATTTACCAGGAGCAAAACCTGACATTGTTGAAGTATTTCTATTGTGTCTAATGTTAAATGACCAAGTTATTGGTAATGCATTTTGATTCAAAGTTGAATTATACCCTGATATTCCAGTAAAAGAAGACATCAGCATTTGAACTCCAGCAGTAGTACCGCCTCCAATTTTTAATCGATAATCATTTTCACCATTAAGATCATTAATGGTAGCTGGAGCGGTTGCAGAAGTAGCCGTAACTACAGTACCAGTTGCACCTAAAGTAGAAGTATACGTTACATTTGGAGTACCTCCTGGCGATAAAACTGTCGTATCTCTGTTATAGTAATCACTAAACAAAGTAGTCTGTGCAAAAGAAAAGTTTCCTGTTAGCAACAAACTAACAAAACAAGCAAAAGCAAGTTTCTTAATGTTAAATAAAGGTAATTTTTTGGTCATAATAAATAGGTTAAAAGATTTTATGTTTTTTTTAAACGTGTGCGAACACGAATTACAAAATTAATAAAAATTATTATTATACCAAATAAAAGCAATTATTTTTTTGAAATGTAAATTTTTATAGACAAAATAATATCAAAATAATAAAAACATAGGAAAATAATTATTAAGTCATTAAATTATTTAATGATTAGATTTGTTAGAAAAACTATTCCAAAGCTATTCATATAACGCTTCAAAAATTTGAAGTTTATAATCTCAAAAAACTAAAAATGAATCAAAACATGTGGCTAGTTAATTCAAATTTTTAATTATATTTGCAATCCAAATTATGTTTTTATGTTTTCAAAAAACATTAAAAAAGAATCGAAATCTGAAAGCAAATTGTTCGACATTTCGTCTGAACAGTCTACTAGA
>CAISUR010000570.1 GCA_903888655.1 uncultured Bacteroidota bacterium
AAAAAATTTTTCGCAAATATCTGCACTTTGATCTAATTCTTTGGCTCTTAATTAGACATTTATAAAGTTGTTTAACTTCAATATTTTATTCATTTCATTCATTTTTTTCCTTTATAATTCATCAATATGAGATCTCATCTCGTCAAAAAAATCATTTATAGTTGACCTTATAGAATATCTTAAGTTAAATTTTTCACAATTAGCGATTAAAGCTCTATTTTAAATCATATGATCTAATTTTTTGTCAACATTTTAAATAAAATTTTGAGCAGCTGCCTTCAAAAGAAGAATCTAATTATTATGATCTCTATGATGAGATAGATCACAACATTCCTCACAAACTAGTTCATTGTGAATTATGCAGAAGGCAACGAAAGGTTTGAAATGGTAAGGACAGTTTGCTTGCTAATTTCTAGGATTGCTATTAATTTAATATGAACCAGGTTAATATTAGTTTTAACTATTTAAACTATCTCCTCTGTTATTTTGGCTATGATTTTATTATCTTTTGCTGTATCTTCCTTTTTTATCCGGACTTTGGGAATGACTAATACTCGGTCCATTAATTCGCATGATGTTGCTGAAATCGTTGCTGGAGCTGTTTTGTATAACATTGAAATTTAGCTGTTCTGATAAATTTGGCTAGCTCTATGTTAAATGGTTGGTTGAAGCTTGGACTGTATTGTGATTAAGATTTTATGATAAACCTGATCTTCCCCCTTAAAATAAATTTCTTTCAGGATTTTTGTAAATATTTGTTACGTTAATACTATTTCTGCCTATTTAATTAATATGAGGATAATGATTTAATTCGAATCCAATTGGTTAGTTCTATATTTAAGATTCACCCGGAATATTTTGAGATTATAGATTTACCATACTACTAGATAGTCCTCCTCCAGCTATACCAAAACTAGGAGCATTATTAATAGCACTATTATTGCTTGACGATCTTATTCTATTGTGCAGTTAATTTTATGCTTATTATTAAATCTAATTATGAAGATTAATATTCTACTATTGTTGAACTAATTGAATTGCATTTATATTTTGAATATTTTGAATTGAGCTCTAAAAACCGCCTTAGATAATTTTTTAGTTTTAAAATTAAGCCTAAGCAGCTGCAACTTCTGCATCGCTTATTCCCGCGCTGTTCAATTGTTCTTGTTGGTTGTATAAAATTTTCATGTTAGAAGGAGTTAAATGAGCAAAGTTGTTTTTCCTTGATAGAATTAAAGAAGAATCTCCTCTTCCATTTGGACTGCAACTACTATCATCATAGCTGCTATCATCTCTGCTAGCTATAATTCCTCCTTGAATATTGTGCAATTACTAAGAGTGAGTTTATGAAGATATCTTAATATTTCTATTAATTATCATCTGTTGGTCTGATAGCTATTTTTGACCGCCTATGACTGTATTACTTACAAGAAGGCTTGAATTGTTACTGTGATTTGCAGCTGCAGCAGCCAACTAGGCATTCCAAAAATTGGTTGATGGATTTATCTATTGGGATGAATTCAAGTTCATAGGTAACTGTTGCTGTACACCTGTTGAAGCAATTATAATAGATCCACTGTTATTTGATGATGAATTATCTGGACTTTGCACTTGTGATTATGACATTATTTCAAATTTTATTAATTTATAAATTTATTATTT